>DASZIU010000063.1:0-8470 GCA_035948815.1 Solirubrobacteraceae bacterium
CCCGATCAGCCCGGCGAGCTGCAGGCGCAGGGCCAGCAGCCTTCGCTGTGCGTGCTCGAGCCGCTGCTGGCCCTCGCGGGCTCCGAGCTTCTGGCGCAGATCGACGTCGCGAAGCGAGGCCATGCGCACATCCTCTCAGCATGCGTGCTAGGCGGCTGCCGCCCCCGGACTCCACTTCTCCTCGATGCGTCCGAGCCTCCACACGGCGAGCGCCACCATCCAGCTCAGCGCGAACAGGCCGACGATCACGTAGCCGACCGTGTTGAGGTCGATGCCCGCGATCCAGCGCCAGAAGCCGCCCCTGAGCCCGAGCTGGGGTGCGGCGATCGACAGCAGCTCGATCGAGCCGACGATGAACGCGACCGCGACGGTCTGGCCGGTGATCGTGAGGTTGTAGTAGAGCTTGCGGGCGGGCCTCGAGAACGCCCACCCGTAGGCGAAGTTCATGAAGCTGCCGTCGATCGTGTCGAGAAGCGACATGCCCGCGGCGAACAGGACGGGCAGGCAGAGGATCGCGTAGACGGGCAACCCGCTCGTGGCGGCCCCCGCCGCGAGGAACAGCAGCGCGACCTCGCTCGCCGTGTCGAACCCGAGCCCGAACAGGACGCCGACCGGGTACATGTGCCACGAGGAGCGCACCCGGCGCGAGACCGGCCGCAGGATCCGGTTCATCAGCCCGAGCGAGGCGAGCTGCTCCTCGAGCTCGCGCTGATCAACCGCTCCTCCTCGGCGCATCTGCGCGGCGGCTCGCAGGATGCCCACGAGGATCGCTGCGTTCAGCGCTGCGATCAGGTACAGGAACAGGCCCGACACGCTCGTGCCGAGCAGGCCCGTGACCTGGTGGAGCGTCGAGCCGCTCTGGCGCACCTGCGATCCGACGGCGTTGATCCCGGCGGCGAGCAACACGGACATCACGAGCACGATCGTCGAGTGCCCGAGCGAGAAGCTGAAGCCGATCCCGAGGGGACGCTTGCCCTCGGCCATCAGCTTGCGCGTGGCGCTGTCGATCGCCGCGATGTGGTCCGCGTCAAGCGCGTGCCGAAGCCCCAGCGTGTACGCCGTGATTCCGAGCCCGACGCCGAAGATGCCCGTGTGGCCGAGGCTCAGATGCCGCGGGACGACGAACAACAGGAGGGTCCCGAAGCCGACCACATGCAGCCCCACGACGGCCGCCGCGAGCAGTCCGGCCCGCCGCCACTCCCGGCGTGTCATCGCTCCCCGGAGGCGCTCGCGGCGCGTGTGCGATGCCTCGCTCATGCCGCGGCTCCGCCGGGCGGGTCGCCACTGGCGGCGCCTCTCCAGTCAAGGTCGGTGACCCTCCCCGCGTCCACCTTGACCGTGCTGGGGCGTCTGCGTCCGTCGAGCCACAGGCTGTAGGTGCCGGCCTTCAGGCCGTCGAACACCGCCGTGAAGGCCGACCGACCGTTGATGTTTCGCTCGAGCACCTGCTTGTGGCTGCGCTCGGCGTCCCTGCCACGCGGGCTGATCTCCACCTCGACGCCGTGCAGCTCGGGATCGGTGTGGACCACGAGCGCCCCGAGCTCCCCGCCGATGTCCAGCACCACGAACTCGGGGTGCCTGCGCGCGGAGTAATCCTCGACTGGATGGACGTGCCGGACGTGCTGCGCGTGTGGACTGTGGCCGTGTGTCGATGTCATCGCCTTCTCCGCAGGTCGGCTGGGGCCGCAGGCCGGGCAGCGGGGCCCGGCCCGGACGCGCTAGCTCGAGGGCGTGTCAAACCCGTCCTGCGGCGGCGCCAGGTAGGGAAAGCTCGCCTGATAGCGATTGGCGGCGGGCGCCAGACCCTCGGTCAGCAGCCCCGCCGCCGCATCGGGTTTGTAGGACTTGTCTACGAGCGCATAGGTGAAGCCGGCGATCGCGCGCAGCTCGATGCTGACCACGTCGTCGAACACGCGCCTGCCGTTCGGGAAGCCCGCGACGTCCCCGCCGAGCAGGCCATACCGGCTGGGACTCGCCGTGTTGGGCGGGACCGCCACGTTCAGCCGCAGCTGATCGGCGAGCGCCTTCCCGGTGTAGTTCTGGAAGCCGGACACGACCCCCGGCGGCAGACCCGTCAACAGGATCGCGACGAGGTCGGCGCGCGGCTTGCCGAGCGCGGCCAGGTTCGGGAACACGTTCGGATACAGCGCCGGCAGCAGCTTGGCGAGCTCGGGGTGCTCGACGTGCTTGACGAACGCCTTGTCGCCGGCGGGATGGTCGGTGTTCCACCTGTCCTTCTTGCCGAGCGGGACGATCACCTCGTTGAACAGCGGGTTGCCGAGCCTCGAGACCTGGACCCAGGGGCCCGACTCCGACCGCTCGTCGTTGTTGCGATCGATCATGCGCACCTTGCGGCGGCTGGCGGCGCTCCACACGCCGATCACCGAGGAGCTGCGCGTCGGGTCTTTCGGGACCGCGCCGCCGGCCGTGAGTTGCGAGATCGGGATCTGCAACGCGATCGTGTGGATGTTGAGCGTCTTCGTCGCATCGACCCCGGCCGCTGCCGCGCTCGGGATCAGGTGCAGGTTCTGGAACGGGCGTAGGTCGCCGAGGTCGAAGATCGCGCCGAGGTCCACGTAGAAGCCGTCGGTCCTCTGGCCGGCGAAGACCTTGACGCCTCCGGGCAGGTCGTGCACCGCCGACTGGCCCAGCGCCGCGTAGTTCGGCGTCGAGCGAGGACCGATGTTGCACGGCGGGCATGCGAGGTTGCTGGCGAGCACACGGGTCTTCAGCCTCGCGCTGCGGTGCGTATTGCGATGGGTGGCTGCCGCATACGCGGTCGTGTCGGCGCCTTCGACGCGCACCACCTTGTAGAGCTGACGTCGATTCCAGTTGGAGCTGCCGAGCGAGGTGATCGGTCCCGTGTTGTAGAGGAAGGTGTCGGGATTGCCCAGTTGCGTGTGAAAGCTGAACACGTATGAGATCTCGGGCAGTCCGTCGCCGTCGTTGTCGATGTAGATCGTGTACATGACGTCGTCGCCGAACTCGAAGAAGTTCGGGCCTCCGGGTGGATCCTGCAGCGGGACGAAGTTGCTGATCAGCGTGACCGTGTCCGGACGGTCGGGGCTGACGAACGCGTAGACGTCCGCGTTGTCGGCCGCCGGGTCCTTGCTGATCTCGGGGGCCTCACGATGCGAGGACATCTGTGCCTCCTCCGTTGGTCGAGGACTGATCCGGCGCGGCCGCCAGCAGGCGGCGCGCAAGTGCCGGGTCGCGGTAGGTCGTCTCGCCGGTTCCGGACATCACCGTCACCTCGCCACGCTCGGCGTCGCGCACGTACGCCATCACGGGCTCGCGCGGAGACGTTGAGGAAGGGTCGATCGGAACGCCGCCGGTTTCCGCGGAGGCGGCCGCCGCACCCGGGACGGCGATTGCCGCGACGCCGGCCGCAACCCCCGCCGAGGCCTTGATGAAGGAGAGGCGGGTGATCCCCTCCGCCTCGGGGTTCTCGTGACTCATCTCAACTCCTATCCGGCCCATGAGCCGCGGGCGAGCGAGACGCGATCTTCTCGACGCAAGCGCCCAACCCCCGACTCGAGGACCTCTCAGACCCTGTTGTCTCTCGATGCGGGTATACGGCTGCGGGCCGCGTTCGGATCACTTCAGGCGCGAGAATGCGCCGCGGCCCATCGCGGCAATCGGTCGACGAGGTGATCCGGGAGCCCGCCGGCCGCGAAGACGCAGTATGTATCTCGACCAACGCGTGCTCGGAATACGCCTGCACTCACGGGACCTGCGCTCGCTCGCCGACGAGGATCTGATGGAGCTCGTCCGTGACGGCGAGGCCGCGGCCTTCGACGTGATCTTCGACCGCCACGCAGGACGTGCGTTCGCCCTGGCCTACAGGATGTGCGGGCGCCGCGCGACGGCCGAGGACGTCGTCCAGGAGGCCTTCCTGTCGCTGTGGCGAAGCGGCGGACGATATGACCCGAGACGCGGAAGCGTTCGCGCCTGGGTGCTGTCAGTCGTGCGCAATCGCGCGATCGACTCGTTCCGGCGCGAGGGGACGAAGGAGAGTCGCGACGTCCACGACGAGCTCGCCGTCGAGCGCGCCCCCGCGGAGGCGCTCACGCACGTCGAGGTTGAGCGCCGTGAGGAGGGCCGCGAGGTGCGTGACGCACTGAGCCGGCTCCCGGTCGAGCAGCGTCAGGTGATCGAGCTTGCCTACTTCGGCGGGTTCACCCACACACAGATCGCCGAGATGCTCGAGCTCCCGCCCGGTACCGTCAAGGGCCGCATGCGCCTTGGACTCACGAAGCTGCGCCTGGCCCTCGGCGAACCCTCGGAGGCCGTGCTATGACGGCAGGAGATCGGATGTCCGAGACCGGGGAATGCCGAGGTGACGCCGCCGCATATGTTCTCGGCGCGCTGGAGCCCGAGGAAGCCGAGCGCTTCCGCGCCCACCTCGCAAGCTGCGTCATCTGCCGCGACGAGGTGGCGGCGTTCCAGCCGGCCGTCGAGGCGTTGCCGATGGCAGCGCCCGCGTATCCCGTCTCGCGCGCGCTGCGCCGCAGAGTGCTCGGAGCGGTGCGCGCCGATCGCAGGAGCGCGGTCGGCGCGAATACCGCTCCCCGCCCGGCGCGCTCGCGCTTCGCGAGGGCCCGTCGGCAGCCTGCGCTGGCGCTGGGCGCGCTGGCGTTCGCGGCGCTCGTCGCCGTGGCGGCTCTCGCCCTGTCCTCGGCGGGCTCCGGCGGCGTGCGCGTCGTTCGAGCGACGGTCACCTCGCCCACCGGTAGCGCGCAGCTGCGCCTGTCGGGCGGCCACGCCGAGCTGATCGTTCGCGATCTCCCCGCGCCCGGTGCCGGGCGAATCTACGAGGTCTGGCTGCGACGCGGGCCGGGGGCGCCGTCACCGACGAGTGCGCTCTTCGGAGTCACGTCGAGCGGAGCGGGGGACGTGGGGCTTCCCGGCAACCTCCACGGCGTCAGCGAAGTGCTCGTCACACCCGAGCCACTCGGCGGCAGTTCCGCGCCGAGCTCTCCGGCGGTGATCGTCGCGCGGCTGACGTGATCTCTCCGTTTCGCCCCGGACCCGCTGATCGAGCCGAGCGGATCGCTAGATGCTCAGGCTCACTGTTCCTGGGCCGCGGAGCTTGGCCAGGCGGCGCAGAGCAAGTCGGCCAGCAGCGTTTCGCGACTGTCGTCGTCCCCGCGGTCGATCTCGAAGATCGTGACCAGGACCAGGGACGTTGGGTCGGCCGGCCAACGATCGGCCGGGCCCGGCGGATGTCTGTTCATACCCCGATGCTTTCCCCGTAGGTGGCGTAAAGAGACGCCCTGTGTGTACCCGGAGTTCCCCCGAGGTAAACCCGAAAGGTGAAAATCCCGGGTACCGGTAGAGGAGAAACCTGCGGCGGGTTTGCACCCCGCCAGCCACCCCGACCGGTCGCAACAAGCCACCCGGCTGGATTCAAAACGCGCTCGATATCAGCCGCTGACCGCGGCCAGCCGTTGACGGGCGGCGTCGACTTGAAGCTCAATGCCCTCTGCGCCCAACCTCCGGCAGGCGCGCTCTGCCTGCTCGAGCATCTGGTGGGCCCGCTCGAGGTCGCCGACGCTACCGCGCGCAACGAGAGTGCCGGCCCATCGAGCGTGATTGCGCGCCAGCAGCAGCGGCGCGTCGAGCCGGGTGTCGATGTCTGCAGCTGCGGTGAAGTGCCTCTCGGCCGCGTCGTGATCCGAGAAGGTGGCGGCGAGCGCGCCAAGCGCCCAGTCGAAGGAGCCGTAGACGTGGGCGCCGCTGACCGCCATCTGGCCTTCGCACGGGAGCAGGAGCTCGTAGAGCTCGTGCGCTCGATCGACGATCTGCAGGCTCGAGCATGCGTCGGCCCAGAGCAGCATGATCAGCGCCCACGCCTCGTCGAGGGGCGTGCCCTGCAGGTCCTCGCCGAGCACCAGCTCCCTTGCCTCGTCGTCGCGGCCGCTCTGGATCAGGGCGAGGGCCGCAGCGCCCGCCCTGAAACCAGAGAGGCTCTCCTGGTCATCGCCGAGCCGCGTCACCTGATCGAGGAGCTCACCAGCCCGTCCCTGGAAGTAGCGGATGTGGAAGAGGTGCGCGCCGAGGAAGATCGCCGCGTCCGGTTGGCCGGCCGCGGCCCCTACCTCGTGAGCACGGATCGCCAGCCTCTCGGCGTCCGAGAGGTCGCCCTGGAGTAGGGCCCAGCCGAACTCCAGCAGCAGCCACAGGTGTCCGATGAACGGCTCGGGCACCGAGGCGGCCAGCGCTCGTAACTCCACCAGGCTCGACTCGGCGTGCGCGCGGTCGCCCGATTCGAGGCCGATCATCACGCCTCGTGCGGCCGCACGCGAGCTCAGTCGCGGGTCGTCGAGCCGCGACGCGAGCTCGCTTAGCTCCTCGCACATCAGTTTCCGCTCCGCCAGCGTGTGGGGCGCGACAAGCGCCGACGTCGCATTCGCGATCACATGGGCGAGCGTCGCTGGGTCCCTGCTACCCCGGGCGATCTCTATCGCCTCTGTGACGACCTCACGGCAGCGGCCACTGTCTCCGGCGAACTCGAGCTCGCACGCGAGCAGCGAGAGAAGCTGTGCGCGCCGCGGATCATCGCGGGGCAGCGCTCCGGCGGCGGCGTCGAGCGTCTCCACCCGCTGAGCGTCCACTCCTCCGAACCTGCTGGCCCATCCTCGGTTGTTTGCAATCGCGGCGCGGCACAGGCGGTCGTGGTCGTCGAGCTCTCGCGCGAGGGCGGCCGCGTCGAGAAGCGTCTCCCGGAAGGTGGGGTCTCCGAGCTGGCGCTGCGCCTCCCCGAGCCCGATCAGGAGGTCACACCGGTCGAGGCGTTCGCTGCTTGCGAGGTGGACCTGGAGGTCCAGAGCACGGCGATACCAGCGGGCTCCCTCGTCGGGCGCGAGCTGCTGAAGCGCGCGCTCAGCGGCCAGCCGGGCGTAGTGACGCGCCTTGGTGGTGTCCGCGCTGACCACCGCGGCACACCAGTGACCGGCCAGCTCGCCGAGCCGCTCCCCGGGGTCATCGCCGCATTGCTTCTCGAGTGCTTCCGCCACCCTTCGGTGAAGGCGCGCTCGACGGGTGCCGCCGAGATCTTCATACAGCGCGTACTCCACGAGCGCATGAGTAAACGTGAAATGCCCTGCGTGCGGCCCCTGCTCCTTGAGCAGCGATGCGGACATGGCCTCTTCCAGCTGGTCGAGCAGCTGCGCCTCCTCGACGTCGAGAACGGTCCGCAGGAGGTCGATCTCGAAATCTCGACCGATCACCGCGGCCGCGCTCAGAGACGCGCGCGCGTCTGATCCGAGCCGCGCCACCCGCCTGCCGATCACCTCCCTCACGCTCTGTGGCAACCCGAGCTCGGCCACCTCACCGACGAGTCGCCAGCGGCCGCCCTCCTCCTTGTGGATTGCGCCCGACTCCGTCAGGTGGCGCAGAAGCTCGACGGCGAAGAACGGATTGCCGGCTGTCTCTCGTGTGAGCTCATGCGCAAGCCTCTCGCCGTCCTCGCCCATGCCGTGGCCGGCCGTGGCCTCGATGAGCGCGAGCAGGTCTTCGGACTGCAGGCCGCCGAGCTTCATGCGGGTCACGCCGGCCTCGCGGTGGAGGTCGGCCAAGACGGCCGCCAGAGGGTGGTCATGAGAGAGATCGGAGTCCCGGTAGGTCCCGACGATCATCACCGGCGCCGCGATGCTCGACGCGATCACGTGACGAAGCAGGGAGAGGGTTGGGGCGTCGGCCCAATGCAGGTCGTCGAGGATCAGCAACAGCGGCGCCTGCTCGCTCATACCCTCGAGCAGGCCCTCCGCCGCTGCATAGAGCAGGTAGCGCGCGGTCTCGGGATCGCCTTCCCGAGGCGCTGGGCAGTCGGGCACGCGCTCTCCCAGAGCCGGTACCAGCCTGGTTAGGTCGCCCCCATGGCGTTCCACGTGCCAGTCGAGAATCGAGCGCGGCGCCTCTCTGACCAGGTGATCCAGCGCCTGCACCCACGGCTGGTAGGGGACGCCGAGATCCTCGTTGCAACGTCCGAACAGGACCGTTGCCCCCTCCCCGTGCACCTGCATGGCCAGGTGCGTCGAGAGTCGCGTCTTGCCAACGCCGGCCTCCCCTCCGATGAGCGCCAGCCGCAGAGATCCCTCGCTTGCCTGTTGCCAGAGCTGCGCCAGCTTCCGCCGCTCACCGACCCGACCGACATAGCCGCTGGCAGGCATCTCACGCAGCCGCTCCGGAAGCGCCACACCATCTGCAAGCAGCGGCTCCCATAGGAGTTCATAGGCGAGGACGGGGTCGGTGACGCCCTTGAGCCGAAGGCCTCCCAGCGTCCGGAAGCGGTGCCCATCGCGGGTGGAGGCCACCTGCCGGACGAGAGCGCCGACCACGATCTGGCCCCCGTTGGCATGTGCGCACAGCCGCGCGGCCTCGACGCACGGGTCGCCGAAATAGTCGCAGTCGTCGAGCGTCGCCTCACCGAAGCTGAGGCCCACTCGAATGTCACACCGCTCGCGCG
>DASZIU010000064.1:0-4636 GCA_035948815.1 Solirubrobacteraceae bacterium
CCGCGACGACCGCCGCCCTACTCGGCCCTGTCGGCACCTCCGGAATCCTGGGCAGCACCGAACCGCTCCCGATCCTCGATCACCTGAAGCTGCATCTCCTTGCGTCAAAGAGCTCCGTGCACAAACGCAAGGCGAAGGTCACCTTCACGCTCTCCTCGGCGGCGAGAGTCCAGATCGTCATCTATAGGCGCGTCATCAGCCACCGCTGCCCGCGCAGAGCGCACAGCTGCGTCCGGTATCTCCTTACGTCGACGAAGCTCACCGTCAACGGGCACGCGGGATCGAACCAGTTCACGATCGACCTGACGCGGCTCTCGCGCGGCGACTACCGACTGAGCGCAACCCCCGTTGTGCCACGCGGCGTGGCGGCGGCACTCACGCGCGTTGTCTCATTCACGGTCCACTAGCAGCTAGTCGAGCACTCCGGCGCCCACCGGCGCGCGCCGCTGCGCCCATGGCCGTGCCTCTTCGAGCTGCGCTGCCAGGGCCAGCAGGGGACCCTCGCCCGCGGGACGCCCGACGAGCTGCACTCCCAGCGGCAGACCGTCCTCGCCCTCGAACAGCGGGATCGAGATCCCGGGCTGGCCGCTCGCGTTGAAGATCGGCGTGAAGGGCGTGAAGAGACCCGAGCGTGAGAACGTCGCCATCGGTTCGGGTGCCGCCGTGTCGAGCGTTCCGAGTGGCAGCGGGCGCTCTGCCAGCGCGGGGGTCAGCAGGGCGTCGTAGGGCTCGAGGAACGAGACGAGCCTGCGGGTGTGCGACTGCAGCTGAACGGTCGCGGCCAAGCTTTCGACGGCGCCCAGTTTCCTGACCATCGAGTAGATCGCCCAGCTCATCGGCTCCATGTCATCCGCCGTGGGCTCCCGTCCGGCGAACGTCGCCGAGTAGGCGATCGACAGCGAGATGTGAACCGAGAAGACCCCGCCGAAGAGCTGGGAGAGCCCCTCGATCTGCCAGGGCGGCGTGACCTCCTCGACCTCGTGACCGAGCGAGCGCAGGAGCTCAGCGGCCTGCGCGACGGCCTCGGCGCAGACGGGGTCGACCGGCGCGTCGGGCAGCGGCGGGGTGGTCGTGGCCGCGATGCGCAGCTTGCCGGCCTGGCGCTCGGCAGCCTGGGCGAACGGCTCGGACGGCGGCGGTGCCCAGGTCGCGTCGCCCGGCTCGTACCCCTCGAGCACGTCGAGGATCGCGGCCGTGTCGGAGACCGTGCGCGTCAGCATGCCGTCGATTCCCAGCGAGGAGTCCCCGAGTTCGGGCGCCGCCGAGATGCGCCCGCGGCTGGGCTTCAGGCCGACAAGCCCACAGCAGGCAGCGGGGATGCGGACCGATCCGCCACCGTCATTGCCGTGGGCGACCGGGACGATCCCCGCGGCGACGGCGGCGGCCGAGCCGCCCGATGAGCCGCCTGGAGTGCGCTCGAGGTCCCAGGGGTTGCGCGTCGGGCCGAACAGGCGGGCCTCGGTCGTCGGCAGGATCCCGTACTCCGGCAGCGTCGTCGTCCCGACGATCACAAACCCAGCGTCGCGCAGACGCCTCGTGATGTTGTGGTCGTACTCGCACATGTTCTCGGCCATCAGCGAGCAGCCGTAGGTCAGCCGCATCCCCTTCACGGGCCGGTTGTTCTTGATCGCGACAGGGACACCCGCGAAGGGGCGCTCGTCGCCGGGCCCGATCCGATCGGCCGTCTCGAGCGCCCGCTCGCCATCGACGTCCACGAACGCGTTGAGCGTCGGGTTGAGCTCCTCGATTCGCTGCAGCGAGCATTCGACCAGCTCGCGGGCCGAGACCTCTCCGGAGCGGACCATGCCGGCCAGCTCGCTCGCAGAACGGAACATCAGATCGCTGTCGGACATGCTCCCTCTCCTCTCATGGCCGACGTGCGACCGGCCTCGCGGCTGACGGCTGCCCCGAAGAGCCTACCGGGACACGCTTTCCTGCGACGATATATCTCTGCCCAGAAGGCAGTACCCCGTCAAGCATCAAGCTCAGAAAGCGAGTGCCATGAGCGCGGTTCAAGAAGCACCCGAGGTCCAATCAGGACTGGAAGGCGTCGTCGCCTTCGCGACGGAGATCGCAGAGCCCGACAAAGAGGGCGGCGCGCTCCGATACCGCGGCGTCGATATCGAGAATCTGGTCGGTGCCGTCCCCTACGAGCAGGTCTGGGGCCTGCTCGTCGACGGCCGCTTCAAGCCGGGCCTGCCGCCCGCCGAACCCCACGCCCTGACGGTGCGTTCGGGCGACCATCGCGTCGACGTGCAATCCGCGCTCGCGATGCTCGCGCCGGAGTGGGGCTTCGGACAGCTGATCGACATCACGGACGAGGAGGCTCGCGACAACCTCGCCCGCTCCTCCGTGATGGCGCTGTCGTTCGTCGCCCAGTCCGCACGTGGCACAGGCCAGCCCCCGGTCCCCCAGTCGGAGGTCGACATGGGCCGCACGATCCCCGAGCGCTTCCTGATCCGCTGGCGCGGCGAGGCGAACCCCGATCACGTCAAGGCGATCGACGCCTACTGGATCTCGGCGGCGGAGCATGGGATGAACGCATCCACCTTCACGGCCCGTGTCGTCGCGTCGACCGGGGCCGACGTCGCCGCTGCGCTGTCGGCCGCGGTGGGCGCGCTCTCCGGCCCACTCCACGGCGGCGCGCCGTCGCGCGTGCTGAAGATGCTCGACGAGGTCGAAGAGACGGGGGACGCCGAGCGCTGGGTCTCCGAAGCGCTCGACCGGGGCGATCGGCTGATGGGCTTCGGCCACCGCATCTACCGTGCCGAAGATCCGCGCGCACGGGTGCTGCGGCGCACCTGCCGGGAACTCGGCTCGCCGCGCTTCGAGGCGGCCGAGGCGCTCGAGAAGGCCGCGCTCGCGGAGCTTCACGCACGCCGGCCAGACCGTGTGCTGGCGACCAACGTCGAGTTCTGGTCCGCCGTCGTGCTCGATCTCGCGGAAGTCCCGCCGGACCTGTTCACGCCTCTGTTCACGTGCGCGCGCGTGGCGGGCTGGTCGGCTCACGTCCTCGAGCAGAAGCGCGAAGGCAAGCTGATCCGCCCGACGGCGAAGTACATCGGGCCGCCGCCGCGGCGCGTCGAGGACGTCTAGGGACAGACCGCAGATGCGGCCTTAAACGTGGAGGACCCGGCGTCATGCCGGGCCCTCCACGACGCTTATCGGCACCCGATCAGGGCGCCTTCACCCCTGATTTACATCATCCCGCTCATGTCAGGCATGCCTGCGCCTGCGCCAGCGGCTTCCTTCTCGGGGATCTCGGCGACGATCGCCTCGGTGGTGAGGATGTTCTTAGCGATCGACGCGGCATTCTGCAACGCCGAGCGAGTGACCATCGCGGGGTCGATCACGCCGGCGGCGACCAGGTCTTCGACCTTGTTGGTCGCCGCGTTCAGCCCGAAGCCGGGCTTCGCGTTGCGGACCTCGTTGACGACCACGGAGCCCTCGAGGCCCGCGTTCTCGGCGAGCTGACGCAGCGGCTCCTCGAGCGCGCGAAGCACGATGCGCGCTCCGGTCTTTTCGTCGTCGTCGCCCGGGCCGTCGAGGCTGACGGCCTGGCCGGCCTGCAGCAGCGCGACACCGCCTCCGGGCACGATGCCCTCCTCGAGCGCGGCCCTCGTGGCCTGCAGCGCATCCTCGACGCGATGCTTCTTCTCCTTCATCTCCGTCTCGGTCGCGGCTCCGACCTTCACCACGGCAACTCCGCCGGAGAGCTTTGCGAGCCTTTCCTGCAGCTTCTCGCGGTCGAAGTCCGAGTCCGTGTTCTCGATTTCGGCTTTGATCTGGTTGATGCGGCCTTTGATCGCCTCGCTGTCACCGGAGCCGTCGATGACCGTCGACGTGTCTTTGCTGACGACGACACGCCGCGCCCGTCCCAGCTGCTCGAGTTTCGTGTTCTCGAGCTTCAGGCCGAGCTCCTCGGTGATCACCTCGCCGCCAGCGAGGATCGCAATGTCCTCGAGCATCCGCTTGCGACGGTCGCCGAACCCGGGAGCCTTGACGGCAACCGCGGTGAACGTCCCGCGCAGCTTGTTGACGACCAGCGTCGCCAGCGACTCGCCTTCGACGTCCTCGGCGATGATGAGCAGCGGCTTGCCGCTCTGGATCACCTGCTCGAGCACCGGCAGGATGTCACGGACCGAGCCGATCTTCTGGTTTGCGATCAGGATGTACGGTTCCTCGAGCACCGCCTCCATGCGGTCCTGGTCGGTGACCATGTAGGGCGAGATGTAGCCCTTGTCGAACTGCATGCCCTCGGTGAATTCGAGGTCCATGCCGAACGTCTGGCCCTCCTCGACGTTGACAACGCCGTCCTTGCCGACCTTGTCGATCGCGTCGGCGATCACGTCGCCGATCGCCTCGTCGCCGGCCGAGATGGTCGCCACGCGGGCGATCTGGTCCTTGCCGGAGACCTCCTTGGCCTGCGAGGCGATGTTCTCGACGACCTCGTCGACGGCCCGCTCGATGCCGCGCTTGAGCGCCAGCGGGTTCGCGCCGGCCGCGACATTCTTCAGACCCTGCTTGACGGTCGCCTGCGCGAGCACGGTGGCGGTCGTCGTGCCGTCACCGGCCACGTCGTTGGTCGCGGTCGCGACCTCGCGGACGAGCTGGGCGCCCTGGTTCTCGAAGACGT
>DASZIU010000065.1:0-13125 GCA_035948815.1 Solirubrobacteraceae bacterium
CGCGCGCACGACGAGGTTGTCGCGGTCCCGCGGGACGGGCAGGTCCGTCTCGACCGCGAAGCTCCCGGTCTCCGAGACCTCCAGCTCGAGCCTGGGCGTGAGGGCCGCCGCCATGCAATCGAAACCGGGCCCGAGGTTCGCCGAGGAGGCGGGGACCCGGACGATCCTCCTACGGATCACCCAGAACCGCTTCCTCGATCGCCGCGGTCTCGGCCACGCACTGGATCACGGCACCGTCGTTGTGGGCGATCGCCGTCTCGGGGTCCTTCAGCCCGCGGCCGGTGAGCACGCACACGACCTGCTCGGCGCCGTCCGCGCCGTACTTGAGCAGGCCTGCCACCGAGGCCGCCGAGGCGGGCTCGCAGAACATCCCTTCGCGGGAGCCGAGCAGCCTGAACGCCGCGAGGATCTCCTCGTCGGTCACCGATCGGATCGAGCCGCGCGATTCCGTGGCCGCGGCCATCGCGTCCTCCCAGCGCACCGGGTTGCCGATGCGGATCGCGCTGGCGACGGTTTCGGGGTGCTCGACGATGCGGCCTTCGACCAGCGGCGCGGCGCCGGCGGCCTGGAAGCCGAACAGCCGCGGCGCGGCTCCGACCTCGCGGAAACCGCGCCAGTAGGAGGTGATGTTGCCGGCGTTGCCGACGGGGATGCAGAGCGCTTCGAGCTCGCCTTCGAGGTCCTCGTGGATCTCCAGGGCCGCCGTCTTCTGGCCTTCGATGCGGAACTCGTTGACGGAGTTGACAAGCACGATCGGGTGGTTGGCGGTGAGCTCGCGCACGAGCGCCAGCGCCTGGTCGAAGTTGCCGGCGAGCGAGATCACGCGAGCGCCGTGCACGAGCGTCTGGGCCATCTTGCCCTGGGCGATCTTCCCCTCCGGGACGATCACCGCGCAGGTGATCCCCGCGCGCGCCGCGTAGGCGGCGGCGCTCGCGGCAGTGTTGCCGGTCGAGGCGCAGATCACGGCCTTCGCGCCGTCGCGGACCGCCGCCGAGACCGCACAGGTCATGCCGCGGTCCTTGAACGACCCCGTCGGGTTGGCGCCCTCGAGCTTCAGGCGTACGGTCGTGCCGAGCATCTCGGAGAGCACGGGGGCCCGCAGCAGCGGAGTGGAGCCCTCCTGCAGGCTCACGAGCGGATCGCCCTCGGCGAAGGGGAGCCGGTCGCGGAAGCGCTCGATCAGCGGGACGTGGCAACCGGTCATGGGCGCTCGCCGATGCTCACACGAACTCCTCTTCGATGACCCGGATCGCCCGCGGCATCGAACGCACGAACTCGAACATCCCGACACGTGCGATCGCCTCCTCGAGGCTCGACTCGAGCACGGGGTGGGTGACCATCACGAGGCGAGCGCTCTCGCCCATGCCGCGCTGCACGACGGACTTGATCGAGACCCCCTGATCGCCCAGGACCTTCGTGATCGCCGCCAGCACCCCCGGTTCGTCGACGACGTCGAAGTGCAGGTAGAACGCGCTCTCAACGTCGTGGATCAGCGGCAGCGCCAGCGGCGCGGCGGGCGGCTGGGCGCCGCCGGTCATCACGCTGACGACATCGCCGAGCACCGCGCTCGCCGTCTGACGCCCGCCGGCCCCCGGTCCGGACATCGTGATCTCGGTGATCGTCTCGGACTCGACCGTGACCGCGTTGAACGTGCCCGAGACCGACGCGAGCGGATGGCCCGAGTAGAGGAACGCGGGATGCACGCGCACCGACAGGCCGCCACCGCGGCGCTCGGCGGTCCCGATCAGCTTCAGCCCCAGTCCGAGCTCGCGCGCGTACTCGAGGTCTTCGAGATCCAGGTGCTCGATCCCCTCATAGGGGACTTCGCTGAGGTGAACGGGCGTGCCGAAGGCGAGCCGCGCGAGGATCGCCATCTTCGCCGCCGCGTCGCGGCCGCTGACGTCGTCGCTCGGGTCGGCCTCCGCGAAGCCGCGGCGCTGGGCCTCCGAGAGGGCGGCCTCGTAGGAGCTCCCGTGTGCCATCTCGGTGAGGATGAAGTTCGTGGTCCCGTTCACGATCCCGTGGACGCGCTCGATCGGGGTGGCCGACAGCGATTCCTCGAGCACCCTGACGACGGGCACGACTCCCGCCACGGCCGCCTCGAAGCGCAGGCGGACGCCGTGTGCGCGCGCGGTCTCGAACATCTCCTCCCCATGCTGGGAGAGCAGCTGCTTGTTCGCGGTCACGATGTCCTTACCGGCACGGATCGCCTCCAGCAGGTACTCGCGCGCGGGCTCGAGCCCACCCATCAGCTCGACGACGAGGTCCGATTCGGCGAGGATCTCCTGGAAGTCGCCGCGCGAGCGCGTCAGCGTGCCCCAGATCACGGGCCGGCGGCCGTTGAAGCGCTCGATCTCCTCGGCCCGCTCGTCGAGCAGCTCCGCGAACGCCGACCCCACGGTGCCGAACCCGAGCAGGCCGACCCTGAAAGGCGCCACGGCCGGCCCCGAGCTGGCCCCGCTAGATGACATCGCGCGAGGTGAGGTCCTCGAAGCTCTCGCGTCGCACCACGACGCGGGCGTCTCCGTCCCGGCAGAAGATCACCGGCGGGCGTGGCACGCCGTTGTAGTTGTTGGCCATCGCGAAGCCGTAAGCGCCCGTCGCGGGCGTGACGAGCACGTCGCCGGCCCGCGGATCGTCGAGCAGCGCCCGGGGGACGATCACGTCGCCGGACTCGCAGTGCTTGCCCGCGAGCACGCACTCCAGCTCGCCGTCGAAGCGGTCGGCGACGTGCGCTTCGTAGGCGGCGCCGTAGAGCATCGGGCGCAGGTTGTCGGACATGCCGCCGTCGACGGCCACCCAGCGGGACACGTTCTGCTTGACGCTCTGCACCGTGTAGAGGGTGACGCCGGCGTTCGCGCACAGCGCCCGCCCGGGCTCGATCAGAAGCCGGCGGCCCGGGGCCGCCATCCCGTGCCCGCGCGCGGCTCCCACGAGGGCGCAGACGTACTCCTCGATCGACGGTGGCGCGGGCTGATCCGCCGTGTACTGAACGCCGAGGCCCCCGCCGAGGTCCCACACGGGGAAGTCGCCGAGCGACGCGAGCTCTTCGACCTCCCTGTGGAAGGGATGAAGCTCGAGCAGCTGGGAGCCGATGTGGGCGTGCAGGCCGCGCAACGACAGCCCGGCCACCTCGCCCGCGCGTTCGATTGCGCGGGGAGCATGCGCCATCGAGAAGCCGAACTTCGAGTCCGCCTGGCCCGTGGAGATCTTCTCGTGGGTCTCGCCCCTCACGTCCGGCGTGACCCGCACGAGCACCTCCTGTGAGGGTCGATCGCCGAGCTGGCCCTCGGCGATCAGGCGCTCGAGCCGCTCGATCTCGTCGAAGTTGTCGAGCACGATCAGCCCGACGCCGCCCGCGAGGGCTCTCCGCAGCTCCTCCTCGGACTTCGCGTTGCCGTGCAGCACGACGCGCTCGGGCCCGAAGCCGGAGCGCAGCGCCAGGTGCAGCTCGCCGCCGGAGGCCACATCGCACCAGAGCCCCTCCGCCGCGAACAGCTCGAGCACCGCGGAGCAGGGAAAGGCCTTGGACGCGAACACCACATGCAGGTCGGTGTGGCCCGCGTCGCGCCCGGCCTGCAGGAAGGCGCGCGCCCGCGCGCGCAGATCGTCCTCGGCGACGACGTAGGCGGGCGTCCCGAACTCCCTGGCCAGCTCGATCACGTCGCAGCCGCCCACCTCCAAGCGCCCGCGCTCGCTCAGGCGGCTGCCCAGCGGGAAAACTGGTGAGAGCGTCGTGCCGGTGACCATGGCCGCTGATTATCGCCTGCGCGCTGAGGTGCCCGTCGGGCGGTCCGGGTCAGGCGGGCGTCGGACGCAGGGCGGCGACGCCGCCTCGACGCAGGAGCGCCGTGAGCCACAGCGTCCCGATGATCAGAAGACCCAGGCTCTCGAGCTGCGGGGCCGTCAGCCCGGCGAGCACCTCGCTGTTGCGGCGGATGAACTCGACGAGGAAGCGCTCGAGGCCGCTGAGGACGAGGTACAGCGCGAAGATCACGCCCGGGCGGACGCGGTCGCGCAGCACCCAGAGGCCGTAGGCGACCAGGCACATCGTCACCGTCTCGTAGATCGGCGTCGGCTGCACCTTCACGCCCGGCGGCGTCGGGACGGTGCCGTGGGGATAGCCCATCGCCCACGGGAGGTTCGAGCGGATGCCGTAATCGCCGTCGCCGGAGACCTGGCAGCCGATGCGCCCGATCGCGTACCCGAGCGCGAGCGCCGTCGCGCACATGTCGAACATCCGCAGTTCGAGCACGTGGCGCCAGCGCATCCAGGCGATCACGCCGATCGCGCCGCCGATCGCGCCGCCATACCAGACCAGGCCCGTGCCCGAGAAGATCGTGCCGAGGATGTCGTGCTTGGCCTGCGAGAACTTTTCGATGACGTAGTAGCCGCGGGCCCCGACGACGCCGCCGATCAGAGCCGCGAAGACGATCTCATAGGCCCAGTCGACCGGCCGGCCGAGCTCCTTCAGCCGGCGGGCGACGACGAGGCCGCAGGCGAGGAAGCCGAGCGCGAAGGCGAGACCGAAGGTCTTGATCGAGACCCCCAGCAGATGTATTTCCGGTTTCATCGGAGGTCGGACCGGCGCATGGGACGGCGCTCGCACTTTAGGGCACCGTGAGCCGCGTCTGCGACAATCATCGCGATGGCTACCAGGCGCACGAGCTTCGGGAAAGACACCGGCCTGCAGGCGCGGATGCTGCTGACGCTGTTCCTGCTCGGCCTGCTCTACGTCGTCTTCGTCGGCGTGCTCTTCGCCGCCGGAGCGGGAGCCGGGATCATCGTCGCCGTCGCGCTCGTGCTGCTCCTGCTGCAGTTCTTCGCCTCGGACAAGATCGCGATGTCCACGATGGGCGTGAAGGAGGTCTCCCCCGCCGATGAGCCCGAACTGCACGCGATCATCGAGCGCCTGTGCGTGCAGGCCGACCTGCCCAAGCCGCGGGTCTGCGTGATGGAGACCTCGATGCCGAACGCGTTCGCGATGGGGCGCTCGCGCAAGTCCACCACCGTCTGCGCCACCCGGGGGATCCTCGAGCTGCTCTCGCCGGCGGAGCTCGAAGGCGTGCTCGCGCACGAGCTCACGCACGTGATCAACCGCGACGTGATGGTGATGACGCTCGCCGGCTTCTTCGCCTCGCTCGCCGCCCTGATCCTCCAGTTCGCGTTCTTCTTCGGCGGCGGCCGTGGCGGCGGCGAAGAAGAGGAAGACATCTTCCTCGTCGTGATCGCGTCCGCCGTCGTGTACGCGATCTCCTTCTTCCTGATGCGGGCGCTGTCGCGCTACCGCGAGTTCGCGGCCGACCGCGGCGGTGCGGTCCTGACGGGACGCCCGAGCGCGCTCGCCTCGGCGCTGATCAAGGTGACCGGCACGATGGAACGCGTTCCCAGCGAGGATCTTCGCTCCGCGGAAGCCCTGAGCGCGTTCTTCATCGTCCCCGCGCGCGCGAAGAAGTCGTTCCTGAACCTGTTCGCCGACCACCCGCCGCTCGAGCAGCGCCTCGCGGCCCTCGAGCGCCTCGAGTCCCAGCTGCAGAGCGCGGTCTGAGGTGGGGCTGCGCGACATCCTCACCGGCCGCCACCAGGTGACCGGGCCGGCGCCGGACCGGCTGTTCGCGATCGCCACCGCCTACGTCACGCTCCAGTCAGAGCACCAGATCGAGCCCGCCGGATCGGCGGCGATCGTCTTCCAGGCGCTCGCCACCAGCGAGTTCGAATCGACGCTGCGCGACACCGAAGAAGTCGTGAAGGCCACCTGCGGGGACAGCGGCACGACCGTCTCCAGCGAAGACGACACCTACGGCTACCGCTGGATGGTCCTGCGCAACGCGCCCGGGACGCCGAGCGTCGAAGACCTGGCGGTCGGGCTCAACGCGGTCTCAAGCTCGATCGAGAGCGCCGGCCACGGCGAGCGGCTGCTCGCGGCCGTGTTCGCGTTCGTCGATGCGCAGAAGCGCCGCATCTACTTCATCTACAACTACAAGCGCGGCTTCTGGTACCCGTTCGTGCCCGACCCCCAGAACCCCCAGCAGCGGCTCACCGAGCGCGAGTTGCAGATCAAGGCGCAGATGGGCTCCGAACTGCCGATGGAGCCCGAACTGGAGCGCTGGTTCCCCCTCTGGGGGATTCCGATCTGATCAGCGCGCTCCGCCGCGGCGAGCGCCCGCGCTCCGCTCAGGGGGGCGGGCCGGCGCCGTGGCAGACCGCCTCCACGTTGTGTCCGTCGGGATCGATCACGAACGCGCCGTAGTAGCCCTCGCCGTACTCCGGGCGCAGCGCGGGAGCGCCGTTGTCGCGGCCGCCGGCGGTGAGCGCGGCGGCGTGGAAGGCATCGACCTGTTCGCGGCGGTCGGCGGCGAATGCGATGTGCACCGGCGCGCCAGTCGGGTAGGCCGTGGAGATCGCGAAGTCGGCGGCCTCTTCCAGCCCGAAGTCGACCTCGGGAAGGCCCCTGGGCGCGCGGCCGATCTCGGCGAAGCCGAGCGGCAGGAGCGCCCGCGTATAGAAGTCCCGGCTCCGCTCCAGGTCGCTGACGCCGACGGTCACATGATCGATCACGACGCGACGCCTGGGCACGGGGGCAACTCTACCCCGCCCAGGGGGCCGCGCATGCCCGTCCTCCACGCAGTTAATCTCAAACCGTGAGCGCGGTAACCAGTCCGCCGCCAGTCGGCGGCCCGCCTGCGGATCCGATACGCCCCGAGCCCCCCTTCCGTCGCTGGTGGCTCGCCAAGCGCGTGCTCCTCGCGGGGCTCGGCGTCGTGCTGCTGTCCGCCGGGGCGACGACCGTCCTCGCGCTCAACGAGCTCGACAAGGTGGTCGAAGCGCTCGGCCAGAACCGCGCTGTCAAGCTCGGTTCCAAGGTGCTCGCCCCGACGAGCCGCGGAGCCCCCGAGACCCTCCTGCTCGTCGGCGACGACCGGCGTCCGCCCCCCAAATACAACCCCAGCGGGCTCGTGCTGCCGCACTCGAACGAGATGCTGCTCGTGCGCGTCGATCCCAGCAAGCCGACGATCTCGATGCTCTCGATTCCGCGCGAGCTCCAGGTCGCGATCTACCCGCCGGGCGGCCAGCCCCAGGTCAACCGCATCAACGCCGCCTACACGATCGGCGGGATCCAGCTGATGACCGAAACGATCAAGCGCGTGCTGGGCGTGTCGGTCAACCACGTCTTCGTGGTGACCTTCCCCAAGTTCAAGCGCGCGGTCGACGAAATGGGCTGCGTCTACCTGACCGTCGACCGCCGCTACTACCACGTCAACGAACCGGGAGGCGAACAGTACTTCGAGATCAACCTCCAGCCCGGCTACCAGCGCCTGTGCGGCAGGGAGGCGCTCGAATATGTCGCCAACCGCCACGAAGACACCTCCTTGACGCGCGACGCCCGCGACCAGCGCTTCCTGCTTGAAGTCAAGGCCCAGTACGGGCCGACGCTGTTCGAAAGCCGGGAAAGGTTCGAGCGGATCCTGGGGCGGGCCGTCGAAACGGACCTGCACGGCTCGGGCCCGGTGCTGGACCTGCTCGAGCTGCTCGTGCAGTCGCAGGGCAAGCCCGTCCGCCAGGTCCACTTCAAGGTGAACCTGCTCCCGACCTACGACACGGCCACGCCCCAGCAGATCCACGAATCGGTGCAGCTGTTCCTCAACGGCACCTCGCCCGTCGCCAAGGGAAAGCTCAGCGCCGCCGTGCATGCGGCGCGGCCGCGCCAGCACGGCAGAGGAGGGCCGCCCCAGCTCTCGCTCGTGCCCACGCCGGGCTCGGCGATCGTGCAGGCGCGTTCGGCCGCCCCGAACCTCCCCTTCCCGCTCGAGTATCCGCGCAGCCGCCAGAGCTTCGGGGGAGCGGCGCCTGACACGCTGCGCACCTACGACGTCCGCGACCAGCAGGGCCACCTGCATCCGAGCTACGTGATCGTCGTGAACAGCGGATCGCTCGGGGAGTTCTACGACGTTCAGGGCACGACTTGGAGCGAACCGCCGCTGCTGAGCAACCCGAGCGACGAGGTTCGGGTCGGCGCTCGCACCTTTTCCCTCTACTACGCCGGGGAACAGCTCAGGACGGTGGCCTGGCGCGAGGGGACCGCCACCTACTGGGTCCAGAACACGCTCACCAACAGCATCGCGCCGCGCGAGATGCTGGGCATCGCCGCCGAGACCCAGCCGGTGATCGGATCGAGGCCGGCCGCCGGCCCCAGCCTCGCGACGGTCAGCACGCTGAAGCTGCCGTCCGTCGCCAAGGCGCCGACGAGCACGTTCACGGCGATCGGGTCGCTGGCGGGGCTCCTCAGCTTCGGCGCGCTCGCGATGCTCGCCTACCTGCTCCTCGCACGACAGCGCGAGCTGCGGACGCTGCGTCAGCAGGTCGCCAACGCGATGGCGCTCGAAGCGCGACAGCGTCCGCTCCTCGCCGCCTCGCCGGCCGGCGGCACGGCGACGGTGCAGCCGGGCCCGACGATCTATCGCGCGCCGCGCCGCTGGCGCAGGAGCGTGCTGATCGGCGCGCTCGTGGTGGTGGTCGCGGCGATCCTCGCCGTGGTGGGCGTGCGCGTGCTCTCGGAAGGCTCATCGATCGGGACCGTATCGGGGCCGGTCCCGATCGCGGTCTTCAACGCGACCGGCGCGCCCGGAGCGGCCCACACTGTGGCGAGAACGCTGCAGGCCAACCACCTCAGCGTGCGCCGGGTGGGCGACATCAAGAACGCCAGGCTCTCGCATGGCGCCTACGTGCTCTACCCGCCGGGCGCGAGGGCCCAGGCCGAACAGGTGGCGCGCCTGATCGCAAGCCTCTCGCCGACCGTCACGCCGATCCAGCCCCAGCTGCAGAACACCGTGGGCCAGCACGGCGACATCGTCGTGCTGCTCGACTGACGCCCCAGGCAGGCGCGTCCACGCGCAGCTGGGCTCATGCCGCCAGGGCCGCGAGCCGCGCCCAGGGCCGCGGGCGTCAGTCCGGGATCAGGCCCTCGCCCGTGAACTCGTCGGTCGCCTCTGAGAAGCTCAGGTCGGCCGGCGGGAGGATGCAGTCGGAGCCCTGCAGGTCGTCGTCTGCGACCCGTTTGCCGTGCGAGCGAACGTACTCGAGCAGCGAGCCGTAGGCGTCGGCGAATCCGTCTTCGCGGCCACTGTCGACGATCGCGCTGACGGCTCTGTCGAGCTCGTGCAGCTTTGCGGTGTCCTCGTCGGCGAGCTCGTACTGGTCCTCGCCGGAGATCCGCACGATCATCTCTGCGAGCCCTCGGAGGGCGCCTGGCTCTGGGAGGGAATCTCGCCGGCCGAGGCCGGGGCCCCGGCGCCGATCTCGGACTTCATCTTCGCGAGCTCGTCGTCGACGGCGGGCTGGCTCGAGAGCTGCTTGAGCTGGCGATCGATGTCGTCTTCGCCCGGGCCGAGCGCGGTCAGGTCGTCGAAGGTCCCGGCGGCTTCGAGCTCCTGCACCGCATCGGCGCGCGCGCGCATGTTTTCGGTCTTGTCGACCGCCCGCTGCATCGCGAGTCCAACGTCGGCCATCTGCTCACCGACGCCGGTGGCCGCCTCGGAGATCCGCACCTGGGCCTCGGCGGCCGAGTACTGCGCCTTGATGACCTCCTTCTTGGTGCGGAAGGATTCGATCTTGGTCCGCAGTTTCTGCTCGGAGTCGGTCAGCTTCTGCTGCTGTTCTTCCAGTTCGGTCACCTGGGTGTCGAGGCCCTGCAGCTCGGTCTGGGCGACGTTCTTGCGTTCGAGCGCCGCTCGGGCGAGGTCTTCCTGGCCGGCGGCGACTGCCTGGCGCGCCTGGGTGTCGAGCTTGACGACGCTCTGCTGAAGGGAGGACTCCTGCATCTGCAGGCGCTTCTTGGCGGTCACCACGTCGGCGATCCCCTTCTTCACGTTCTGGAGCTGTTCGACCTGCTTCTGGTAGCTGTAGTCGAGCGTCTCGGCGGGGTCTTCGGCGCGGTCCAACAGCTTGGAGACCTTCGCCTTCACGACGGTTGACATGCGCCCGGTCAAGCCGGCCATCTGATCCTCCTATTTCCTTTCAACGGGGCGACCGAGCAAGATTGGTCTGCCGGGCCACCGTCTAGCGTAGCCGCTCGGGGGCTCGGCCGGTGGAGCACCGTCGCAGGCGCTCAGAGGGCGAGCGGGTGGCGGACCGTGTAACCGCCGTTGCCGCGGCGCAGGGGACGCCAGCGTGGGCCCTGCTGGTTGGACGGGTCGTCGGCCGCGCTCGTGTCCAGCCGCAGCCCGGCGACGGTCATGTAGGCGTGGCCGGGGTTGGAGAACACCGTGACCCAGCGGCCGATCCCCTGCGAGCCCCAGCCTTCGAGTTCGGAGGAGTCCTCGGGTGTGCTCAGGAGGCTCGCGCCGTGCAGGGCGAAGGAGACGGTGCCCGAGCAGTCATAGCCGGACGAGTTGAAGGACTGGTGGCCGCCGCCGTAGACGTAGGGCAGGCCGATGATCTGGTTCGCGGCCCAGATCACCTGCTGGATGGCCGCGGGCGCGCCCATCGGCGCCGCCGCGAGCCCGCCGACGTAGCGGGCCCTGGAGCCGGGAACGAGCAGCAGCGGCGTGGCGGGCGTGGAGGCGGCGACGGGGCTTCCGCCCGTTGCGAGGCCGAGGCGGCTGACCGATGCCGCCGGCACGTAGGGCACGACGGCGCCGGTGGGGGTCTTCTGGAAGACCGGCCCCGTGTAGGCGAGGTTTGAGGAGCGCGACGTGACCGGGGCGGCATGCGCGGGCACGCCGGGAGCCGGGGGCTTGGGCGTCGTATTGGGTGCGGGGGCCAGGGGGCCCGCCGCTGCGCCGCCCGTTTCGCCGGCGAGGGCCGGCGCGGCGGAGATGGCAAGAATCGTTGAGCTACAGAGAACAGCGCTGAGAGCCCGCACCCGCAAGAAAACAACCTCTTTCGTCGGCCTGCGGGGTTAGCTGACGGGCTAGCGCTGAAAGAGCCTGCGCTTCCGACGGTTCTACCGTGGGATTCGCCCCAACAACCTGGGTCCCCCGTTCCCCGACATCTGGTCGGGGATTCGGCGTCTTGCGGCGGCAGCCTAGCAAAGTGAAATGACGACTGCACGACCTGCAGCCTCGATCCCGCATTTTCCCCGAAAACAAGGGGAAATGGGCCCTCCCGCGGGCCCTCGCGGCATCTTCGGCGCCCTCGTGCGGGGTGTTCGCGCCCTGCCGCGCGTGCGCCGAGACGCTCGCTAGTGTGCCCGGCATGCGCCCCGCCCCACGCGCCACCGGCGTGCTGCTCGCCGTCGCGCTGACCGGAGCGCTCGCCGGCTGCGGCAAGGCGGCGCTGAGGCATACCGCCTCCTCCGCGGGTGGCCCGAGCCCCTCGGTGGCGCCGCTGGCGGCGCCCGGGGCGGTTAGCGTCGTGACGAAGAACACCGTCCGCCTGGGCGGCTCGGAGCCCGCCGCCGACGCCGCGGCCGTCGCGCGCGCGGCCTACCCCGGGCTCACATCGAGCACGCGCCCGCAGGCGGTCGTGATCGTCGACGAGCACAACTGGGCGGCATCGCTCGCGGCCTCCGTGCTCGCCGGCGCTCCCCTGCGCGCTCCACTGCTCTATGCCGAAGGATCGACCCTTCCCGAAGTGAGCCGGCAGGCACTCGAAGCGATGCACCCGACCGGCGCCGCCGTGCTCGCAGGAGCCCAGGTGATCCTCGTCGGCACCTCGGCCGGTCTGCCGGGCGAATACCGCTCCCGCACGGTGGCGGTCTCCGCCTCCAGCCCGGCGGCCTCGGCGGCGAGCGTCGAGCGGATCCTCCCGGACCTGCGCAGCGCCAGGGCGCGTCAGGTCATCATCGTGGCTGCCGAAGCCTCGCGCGCGGTGCAGATGCCGGCGGCGGGGCTGGCGGCGGAGAGCGGCGCGCCGATCCTCTATGCGACCGCCGGGGGCGTCCCACGGGCGACGGGCGCGATCCTCTCGACGCTCGGGCGGCCGTCGCTGTACGTGCTCGGCTTTCCGAGCGTCCCGCGGCCCACGCTCCGCGAACTCTCCCGCTTCGGGCCGGTGACGCCGATCGCGGGGGCGAGCAGCGCGAGCGAAGGCGCGACGCCCGTGGGCAACTCGATCGCCGTGGCCCGGTTCACCGACGGGGTGTTCGGCTGGGGGATCAAAGAACCCGGGCATGGGCTCGTGTTCGCCAACGAGGCGCGTCCGCTGGACGCTCCGGCGGCCGCGCTCCTGTCGAACACCGGCCAGTACGGACCGCTGCTGCTGCTCGACGGACCCGTGGGGCTGGCGCCCCCGCTCGTCAGGTACCTGAGCGACATCCAGCCCGCCTACGGACGAGCGCCTCAGTACCAGCCCGTCCACGGCGCCTACAATCACGGCTGGCTGATCGGCGATGAAGGCGCCATCTCCGCGGCCACTCAGGCCGAGCTGGACGCGATGCTCGAAATCGTCCCCGCGAAGGCCGCCTCCGAAGAATCGTCCGCGCTGACCCCCGAATGAGCCGACGCCCACCTCGATCCAGATGAGCGAAGCCGAAGACCCAACCCGCCTCGCCCGCGCCCGCGAAACCCATGAGGTGACGGTCGAGGACGTACGCCAGCTGATGGGCGCCTCAACGCCCCACTTCGCGCTTCAGCTGCGCAACCGGATCGCCAAGCTGATCGCCGACCTTCCCCCCGAGCATCCGACGCGGATCGAAGGCGAACGTGAGATAGCCAGGCTGGAGCGCCTCGGGCTGGCCGGGGAGGTGCGAGGCGAGGGTCCCCACTACGACGAGCCGCCGCTGCCGTCGCTCAGCCTCGACGCCGTGGAGCACGAGCCCGAGCCGGTCTAGGGTCGCGGGCGCGGCGCGAACCTGCGCTCGCGCCGCGCGTCGAGAAAGCGCGTTCGAAGCAGTTTGAACAGCAGCGCGAACAGCGCCACGTCGACCACCAGCGGGCCCAGCGCCGCAGCCGTGGCGGGCAGCCCGGCGAGCGCCAGCGCGACCGCCAGCACGGTGTGCACGGCTACGACGGGGATGAACGCCAGCAGAATCGTGTGCGAGCGATAGCCCTGCAGGTGCTCGCGCACGGCGAACTCGATCGTGCCGAGCGCGACGGCTCCGACCCCGGCGAACAGCAGCGGCCTGCCGCCCGCGCCGCGGCTGAACCCGATCACCGTGCCGATCGCACCGACCAGGATCAAAAGCTC
>DASZIU010000066.1:0-2719 GCA_035948815.1 Solirubrobacteraceae bacterium
GCGCGACCTCGGCGCGCTGATCGCCGCCCGGCGCTCGCTTGGCCGGCTGCACGGCACGCGCGCCGAAGAGCTCGGAGCGGTGCTCTCGAACATCGAAGCGCTCGCCGCCTCCGGCGGGCTCGGCGCCTCGCGGCTCGCCCCGCTGTTCCTGACGCTCGAACGTAACCGCGACTGGTGGACCACGCAGCCGCTGCTCGCGAACGGTGACCGGATCAGCTTCCCGGGCAGCAAGCTCGTGTGGGAGTACTACGCGGGCCAGGGCCTCGAGATCCAGTGGCTCGCCACGTTCGGCAGAGCCAACGGCTTCTTCCTCTCGGGTCACGAAAACGCGAACCTGCGCCAGCTGCTCTCCGAAGCGATCCCGCTCGCCTCCACGCGTGCCCAGGGCATCGCCTGGGAGTACATGTTCCAGTTCGACGGCGGGCGACCGGCGTGGACCAGCGGCCTCTCCCAGGGGACGGCGATCCAGGTGCTGGCACGCGCGTGGTCGCGCTTCAAGGATCCCGCCTATCTCGCCGCCGCCAGGCAGGCGCTTGGCATCTTCAGGGCCAGCCCCCCGCTCGGCGTCCGCGTGGGCACGCACGCGGGCTCCCACTACGCCGAGTACACGTTCGCTCCAGGCGACCGGATCCTCAACGGGTTCATCCAGGCGCTGGTCGGCCTGTACGACTACGCCTCGCTGACGGGCGATCCGCTCGGGCTGGCGCTGTTCGAAGCCGGCGACTCAGAGGCCCGCCAGGAGGTACCCCGCTACGACACCGGCGGCTGGTCGCTGTATGACCAGTTCGGCGAATCGAGCCTGAACTACCACGAACTGCTGACCGAATTCCTCCAGCACCTCTGCCAGCGCACGCGCAAAGGGCCGCCTGCCGCGCCTCCCGCGCCCGCTGCGCCTGCTCCCCCCGCGCCGCCCGCGCCCGCGACCCCCGCGCCGCCCGCGCCCGCGGCGCCGGGAGGCTCGCCGGCCGCCCCGGGGGCGAGCGCGACCGCCGGGGCACGCGCCGCCGCGGGCACGAGCCCGCAGGCCCCGCCGATCCCGGGTGACCAGATCTACTGCACCACCGCTCAGCGCTTCACGGCGGACCTCACGACGCCGCCGGTGATCACGCTCCTGTCGAAGGTGCTCCCCGGCGGCGCTCGCGCCGGCGTCCAGATCTCGCTCTCGAAGATCTCGACCGTCTCGCTCACGGTCCGTCGCGCGGGCCATGTCGTGTGGACCAACGCCGCCACCGTCGAACACGGCAGGCCGCGACTGCTGTGGCTGACGCCCTCGTCCGGTGGCAGCTTCTCGGTGACCCTCGCCGCGACCGACCTCGCAGGCAACTTCGCGACCGCGACCGGGACGATCCTCGTCCGCCGTCACTAGCCGCAGGATGCGCACCTAGACTTGGCGCAGTGACCGCCCGCGAGAGCATCCGGCCCGGCAGGGAGCCCGCATGAGCCGGCTCTCGGACGCGTGGCGGGCGATGGAGCCGGACCAGCGGCTCGCATCGATCGCGGCGATCGGCCTGCTGGTGACGATGTTCCTGCCCTGGTACGGGCTGCAGAGCCTCAATCGCAAGACCGGGGTGATCAGCTCCCACTCGATCAACGCCTTCGGCGACGTCTCGTTCGTCGAGGCCGCGGTGTTCCTAGTCGCCGCGGCGGTCGTCGTGATGCTGATCGCCCGAGTCGAGGGCCGCGAATTCCATCTGCCGGGCGGCGACGGCACGATCGTGATGCTCGCCGGCGGCTGGGCGGCGCTGCTGATCTTCTATCGCGTCTTCAGCCGCCCCGCCGGAAACGGCTATCCCGTCGGGATCGAATGGGGCTTCTTCCTCGCGTTCGTCGCGGCCGGCGCCCTCGCCTATGCCGGCTGGCGGATACGCGCCGGCGAACGGCCCGAACCGCCCGCGAGAGGCCCGCGCAGCCGCGAACGCGCGCCCTCCCGGCGCGAGCCGGCACGACCGGCCGGCGACCGCCCGCCCGAGCGTGGGAACCGGCGCGAGGAGGGCGGGGCCCATGCGAGCGCGCCCGGCGAGGAGGGCGAGCCGACGGGGGCGACGGAGGTCGTTCGCTCCTCGGCCCCCGCGGCCGACTCCGCGCCCGTGCCCGCCGACCGCCGGCGCACCTCCCGGCGGCCGCGCTACCCGCCCGCTCCCCCCGGCTCCTCACAGCCCGAGGAGACCGAGCAGCTCTCCTTCGAGGACTCCCCCCCACGCTCGCAGTAGATCGCGCCCCCTCGCCCACCTCGCCCCTCACGCCGGGGCGCGGAGCCGCGCGGCGAGCGCTCAGAGCGCCCGAGGCGCTCGGCGCGCGGGGCCTATCATTGGGCTGACGATGCCAGCCTCACAGTCCTCGGCGCCAGCCTCCGTCGCAGATGTCGCCGAGGGACTGCGCAGCGTCGGCTACCTGCCGGGAGAGTCGACGGCGCTCGTCTCGTTCCTCGCGACCAAGCTCGGCAAGCCCGTTCTCGTCGAGGGGCCCGCGGGCGTCGGCAAGACGGAGCTGGCGAAGGCGCTCGCGTCGTATCTCGGGCGCGAGCTCGTGCGCCTGCAGTGCTACGAGGGCCTCGATGAGGCGAAGGCGCTGTACGAGTGGAACTACCGCAAGCAGCTCCTGCGGATCCAGGCCGAGGCGTCAGGAACCGGGTGGGACGCGGTCCAGGAGGACATCTTCGGCGAGGAGTTCCTGCTCGCGCGCCCGCTGATGACGGCGATCGCCTCCGAGCAGCCTGTCG
>DASZIU010000067.1:0-4364 GCA_035948815.1 Solirubrobacteraceae bacterium
GCTGATCGAGCGGGCGGCCCACGAGGTGGCCGAAGGGCGCCTCGACGGCGAGTTCCCGCTCCGCATCTGGCAGACGGGAAGCGGCACCCAGACCAACATGAACGCGAACGAGGTCATCGCGAACCGGGCGATCGAGCTCGCCGGGGGCGTGCTCGGCTCGAAGGACCCGGTCCACCCCAATGACGACGTGAACCGCTCGCAGTCCTCGAACGACGCGTTCCCGACCGCGATGCACGTCGCGGCCGTCCTCGAGCTGCGCCGAAGGCTCGTGCCCGCGATCGTCGCACTCCGAGACGCCCTCGCCGAGCGTGCCTCGGCCTTCGCGGCCATCACGAAGATCGGGCGCACGCACCTCATGGACGCCGTGCCGCTCACGGTCGGCCAGGAGTTCTCCGGCTACGTCGCCCAGCTCGACGCGGACCTCGTCCGGCTGGACGCGGTGCTCCCCGGGCTCTACGAGCTCGCCGCGGGGGGCACCGCGGTCGGCACCGGGCTCAACACCCACCCCGAGTTCGCCGTCCGGGTCGCCGCGGCGATCGCGGCGCGAACCGGAGAGCCGTTCGTCACCGCGCCCAACAAGTTCGCCGCGCTCGCGGCCCACGACGCCCTCGTCTTCGCCCACGGGGCGGTGCGCACCCTCGCCACCAACCTCATGAAGATCGCCGACGACCTGCGGTGGCTCGGCTCGGGTCCGCGCGCGGGACTCGGCGAGCTGGTGCTCCCGGCCAACGAGCCCGGCAGCTCGATCATGCCCGGCAAGGTCAACCCGACGCAGTGCGAGGCGATGATCATGGTGTGCATCCAGGTGCTCGGCAACGACGTCGCCATCGGGATCGCCGGCTCAAGGGGGAACCTCGAGCTCAACGTCTGCAAGCCCGTCCTGATCTACAACTTCTGTCACTCCGTCGACCTGCTGACCGACGCGTGCGAGCGGTTCCGCGAGTTCTGCGTCGCCGGACTCAAAGTTGACGAGGAGCGGGTGCGCGAGCACCTCGAGCAGTCGCTCATGCTCGTCACCGCCCTCAACCCGGTGATCGGCTACGACAAGGCGGCGCTCGTGGCGAAGAAGGCCCACGAGGAGCGCCTCACGCTCCGCGACGCCGCGGTCGAGCTCGGCTTCCTCACCGCCGCGCAGTTCGACGAGGCGGTCGTCCCCGAAGAGATGACCCACCCGTGAGCCGCCCTCCCCGTCTCGACCTCGGCACCGTCGACCAGGCGCTGGCCGCGCAGGACTCCCCATGGGAGCGCCGGGGCGACGCCCTGGTGCTCGAGCGCCGGTTCGACTCGTTCCCCGACGCGATCAGCTTCGTGGGCGCCGTCGCCCGCGAGGCCGAGGACCGCAACCACCACCCGGACATCTCGGTGCGCTACACGGCGGTTCGCCTCGAGCTGTCGACGCACGACGCCGGCGGGCTCACGCAGCTCGACCTCGACCTCGCGAAGGCGATCGCAGAGCTCTGAGCGGCGCGCGACAGGCCGTAGGATCGCGCTCGTGTACAGCCAGATCGCGTCCAACAAGCGCCGCAGCGTCCTGTTCATCGGCATCTTCTTCCTCATCTGGATCGCGATCGGGGCGATCGGCGGCCTGCTGTTCATCGCCTTCAGCCACCGGGTGCAGTACCACGCGAACGGCACGACGACCACGTCGAGCTACGGCGCAGCGCCCATCTACGTGGGCATGGTGATCTGCGCGATCCTCGCGTGCTTCGCCGTCCTGTACTCGCTCACCGCGGGCGCCGCCCTCGTGCTGCGCGTCTCTGGGGCCGAGCCGGCCGACCCGGTGCGCTACCAGCAGATCCACGACCTCGTCGAGTCCCTGGCCATCGGCGAGGGCATCCCCAAGCCCGCGGTCTACGTGATCGACGACCCCTCGCCCAACGCCTTCGCGACCGGCGTGAGCCCCGAGAAGGCCGCCATCACCTACACGACGGGGCTGCTCTCGATCATGAACCGCGAGGAGCTCGAGGGGGTCACGGGCCACGAGATGAGCCACATCAAGAACCACGACATCCGGCTGCTCCTGGTCGTGGGCACGATGATCGGCATGGCGGCGCTGCTCGCGAGCATCCTGTGGCGCAGCGCCTTCTACTCGTCGATGGGGAGGAGCCGCGACAGCGGCAACATCGGCCTCATTCTCATCGTCCTCGGTGCGCTGCTCGCCGTCGTCGGGTTCATCTTCGGCCCGCTGATCCGCCTCGCGCTGTCGCGGCGCCGCGAGTCGCTCGCCGACGCGTCGGGGGTCGAGCTCACCCGGAACCCCGCCGGGCTGCTCAGCGCCCTCAAGAAGCTCCAGCAGAACGACGTGCCGTTCAAGAAGATGAACCACGCGACCGCCGCGATGTGCATCGACGACCCGCTCCAGCACCACGACACCTGGATGCACCACCTCTACGACACGCACCCGCCGATCGAGGAGCGCATCGCGGTGCTCGAGAAGATGGCCTCCGGCCAGACGGTCTGACGCCGCCGCCCGCTGGGCGGACCGTCGCCCCGCTCAGCTCGTCTGTGGCGGCGGCCCTGCGGCGCCGGTCGCGGGCGGCGGCCCCGCGGCACCGGTCGCCGGCGGCGGGCCGGACGCCGCCGAGGCGGCGTCGGATCCCGGGAACGACACCTGGGGGACCGCACGGTCCGTCGCGTCGGCCTCGTAGAAGGCGACGGCGGTGAAGTGGAACGGCCCCGCGATGAGGTTGCGCGGGAAGCTCTGCAGCGAGGTGTTGTAGTCGCGCGCGCTCGTGTTGTAGTAGCGGCGCGCGTACTCGATCTTGTCCTCGGTGGCCGTCAGCGTCTCTTGGAGCTGCACGAAGCTCTCGACCGCGCGCAGCTGGGGGTAGTTCTCCGCGACGGCGAAGAGGGAGCGCAGCGTGCCCGACAGGGCGTTCTCGGCTGCGGCCACCTTCGTGGGATCGCCCGTCTGGCCGGCGGCGACGGCCGCCGCGCGCGCCTGGGTGACGGCCTCGAAGGTGCCCCGCTCGTGGCTGGCGTAGCCCTCGACCGTCGAGACCAGGTTGGGGATCAGGTCGTGGCGGCGCTTCAGCTCGACGTCGATCTCCGACCAGGCCTCCTGGGTGCGGTTGCGACGCCGGACGAGGCCGTTGAACGCCGCCCACAAGAAGAGGGCGATGAGGACGACGAGGACGACGAGGACGATGACGATGACCATGTGGCTCCCTCCCGGGGTGCTGTAGTGACCGTACCAGCGCGCGGCGCGGGGACTCCGGGTCCCCGCGGGTGGCTCAGGCCTTCTCGGCGGACGCCTCGCCGCCCTCGAGCTCGGCGGCGGGCGCGGCGCTCGTTCCGAGCTCGGCCTTCAGGCGCGCGAGCTCGGTGTCGACCTCGGAGGTCGTGGAGACCTTGTCGAGCTGGGCCTGGATGTCGTCGACGGGGTGCGAGAGGTCGGTGAGCGCGCCGCTCGCGAGCAGCTCGTCCATGGCGCCCGAGCGCGCCTGCATCTGGGCGATCTTGTCCTGGGCGCGCTGCATCGCGGCCCCCGCATCGCTCATCGAAGAGGAGATCCCCGTCACGGCCTCCGAGATGTGGGTCTGGGCCTCCGCGGCGGTGTAGGTCGCCTTGATCGTCTCCTTGCGCGTCCGGAACGACTCGACCTCGGCCTGGAGCCGACGCGAGGTCTCGATGAGCTTCTGCTCTTGGTCGGCGACCTGCTGGTGCTGGGCCTCGAGGTCGGCGAGCTGGCCGGCGATCACCGTGCGCCGCTCGAGCGCGACGCGCGCGAGCTCCTCGTTGCCCTGGCTGAGCGCGGCCTTGGCCTGCGCCTGGAGCTTGTCGCCCTGCTTCTTCAGCTCGTTCGCCTGCAGCTCGATCCGCTTGCGGGCCGTGGCGACGTCGGCGACGGCGCGTCGGACCTTCGTGAGGTTCTCGAGCTGCTTGTCATAGGAGAGGTCGAGCGTCTCCCTCGGGTCCTCGAGCCGGTCCAGCGCCTTGCTCCCCTTGGCCTGGAAGATCATGCTCAGACGCTGCCAAAAGCCCACGGGGCCTCCCTTCGCAGCAAGCCTACGTCGGGGGACCCCCGTCGCGGCTCCGTTCGCCGCCCTCGCCCATCCGGCTCAGACCCCGAGGAACGAGAGGTGCACCGTCCCGGCGCTCTCGGCGAGCACGAGGGCGATCGCCACGGCGAGCAGGCCGAGCAGCGCCCCTCTGGCCGCGATCGCTCCGCGGCTCACCTGGCGGCGACGGGTCGGTCTCGGGCGACGTCGCGCAGGGCTGACCACGAGCACGTGGCGACACCCGCGGCGGTGACCGCCGCGGCGAGCGCGCCGAAGCCCAAGAGGAAGTCGAGGTCCGCGACGCGCTCTTCGGCGTCCGGCGCGAGCGCGCGCAGCTCGTCGGAGTCGAACGCGGGCCGGACG
>DASZIU010000068.1:0-17056 GCA_035948815.1 Solirubrobacteraceae bacterium
CTTCGGTGCTCGCGCACTGCCGCGCGCTGATCGACGCCACGGCCGAGGCCTGCGTGGCCGTGAAGCTGCAGCTTGCGCGCTTCGAGGTTCTCGGCGCGGACGGGCGCGGCGTCATGGGCGAGCTCGCAGACCACGCCAGGCGCCTGGGACTGATCGTGATCGCCGACGGCAAGCGCGGCGACATCGACGTCACGGCCGCGGCCTACGCGAGCGCCCTGTTCGCCGGCATCGATTCGCCCGACGGCCCCGTGCCGGGGCTCGGGGCCGACCTCGTCACGGTCAACCCGCTGATGGGACGCGACGCGGTGGAGCCGTTCATCCTCGCCGCGCGGCGCCAGGGCGGCGGCGTGCTCGTGCTCGTGAGAACCTCCAATCCCGGGGCGGCCGACATCGAGGATCTCGCAATCGAGGGCGGCGGCACCGTCTGGGAGAGGATCGCCGCGCTCGTCGAGGAGCTCGGGCGCGACGGAGTGGGCAAGCACGGCGTCAGCGACGTCGGCGCGGTCTTCGGCGCAACCGTGCCCGAGCATCTGGCGCGGGCACGCGAGCTGATGCCCCATGCGACGTTCCTGCTGCCCGGCGTCGGCGCCCAGGGCGGCCGCGTCGAGGAGCTCGGACCCGCCTTTCGCCCCGGGCGCGCGGGGGGTCTTGTGAGCGCGTCGAGGAGCATCTCCGAGGCCTACAGGGCGACCGGTGGGCCCCCCGAGCGCTCGGCCCGCGAGGAGGCCGAGCGCCTGCGCGAGGCCGCCTGGTCGCTCGCCGAGGAGGCCGTCAGGGCCGGGGCTTAGCGTCCCCCGCCCGGCACCCGGCGACTCAGCGGGCGTCCCGCGCGCGACGGCGGCAGGCTCCCGACCAGCGGCTCTGGAGGCTCGATCGGTTCGCTAGCCTGTGGGTTGTGCGGTCCCCGGCAGCGCCTGCGACACCCCTGTCGCGTACGGCAGTCTCGAGGCAAGGATGATCATCACGGTCACGCTCAACGCCGCGATCGACAAGTCGCTCGCGGTGCCGAACTTCAGGCTCGGGCGGCGTCACCGCACCGTCGACCAGCGAACGATGGCTGGCGGGAAGGGAGTCAACATCGCCCGCACGCTGAAGGCGCTCGGTCAGCCCGTGATCGCGACGGGCTTCGCGGGCGGTGCGACCGGGACCCACATCGTCGAGCAGCTGACCGAGGAGTCGATCCTGAACGACTTCGTGCGCATCCGCGAGGAGTCGCGCACCAACACCTCCGTGCTCGACCCGACGACGGGAGAGCAGACCGAGATCAACGAACGAGGCCCGGCCGTGACCGAGCGGGAGGTCGAGCTGTTCCGCGACAAGCTCGTGTATCTCGCGCGCGGCGCGGCGATCGTCGTATTTGCGGGGTCGCTGCCGCGCGCGGTCTCCCCGGACCTGTACGCATCGCTGATCCACGACCTCGAGCGCCTCGAGCTGACGACCGTGATCGACACCGACGGCGAGCCGCTCCGGCAGGCCGTTCGCGCCGAACCCGACGTCGTCTCCCCGAACGTGCTCGAGGCGGAGGAGCTCGTGGGCCACGAGTTCGCGAGCGAGGAGGATCGCACGCACGCGGTACGCGAGATCGCTGCGCTTGGCGCCCGCGAGGCGATCATGACGCTCCCCGACGGCTGCTTCGCGCAGGTCCTCGTCGACGGCCAGCTCCGCCTCAAGCGAGCTCGGATCGAGCCGCGCGAGCCGATCGCAAAACGCGGCTCCGGCGACGCGTTCCTGGCGGGGTATCTCGCCGCGCGCTATGAAGGCCGTCCGGTCGATCACTGCCTGCGCTTCGGCGTGGCGTGCGGCGCCGAGTCCACCGCGCGGCTCGGCGCGGGGCTGATCGACCCGCGCGAGGCCAGGCGCCTGATGGGCGACGTCGAGCTGTCGCTCGTGGAGCTGCCGGCCGAGGTGAGCTGAGGGCGGCCGGCTACCCGCCGGCCACGTCTCGCCGCAGGAAGACGAGATATCCCGCGACAAGGGCCGGCACGGCGTACAGCGCGCAGACCCACGCCGAGTGCGCGATCGGCGCCCAGTCGGTCGGCGTCCTCAGCAGGCCGTGCCAGGCCTCGAACTGTTCTGGCACCAGGTAGGGACGCAGGCCTTCGAGTCCCGGGATCTGGGCGACGATCAGCATCACGATGATCACGCCGACTGCTCCCACCACGGAAGCGGCGCTGTTGCGCGTCGCCGTCGACAGGAGCACGCCGATGCACGCGACCGTCAAGAGCGGAATCAGGAAGACCGCGTTGGCGGCGAAGACGAGCAGGAGCGCCTTCGGCGCCGAGACAACCGTCCCCGAGTAGGTGGTCACGCTGTTGAAGCCCCAGGACGCGACGCCCGCCGCGGTCGCGACCGCGGCCGAGAGGAAGACCGCGACGATCGCGTAGGACGCGGCCGCGAGCGCCTTCGCCGCGAACACCTGGCCGCGATCGACCGAGCGCGTGAGGATCGTCTTCAGGGTTCCGTTGCCGTCCTCGGCCGCCACGACGTCCCCGGCGACCAGCGAGGCGATCACCGGGAGCAGCAGGAAGGACTCGAACAGGAGCATCAGCACGGGCGTCGCGAGCCCCGACTGCGTGATCTGCGAGATGAAGATGTTCTCGCCGCCGCGATCGTGGCGAGTGTGCAGGTTCTGGAAGATGACGAAGATCAGCGGCGGGAGGATCGCGAGCCCGAGGCCCAGGTAGGTGCGCTTCTGCGAGACCAGCTTGCGCAGCTCCCAGCGGTAGACGGTCAGCGTCGAGGGTCGTTTGAAGCGCGCCGCGCGGAGTGGAGCCGCCGCGGTCGCGCTGACGCTGCTCATTGCGCCTGCACCAGGGAGCGCTCCTGGTCGGGCAGAGACCCGCCGGGCGCCACCTGTCCGGCCCCGGCCGCGTGGCCGTCCTCGGTCAGCCTGAAGAACAGGTCCTCGAGCGTGGCGAGCTCCGGCGTCAACGACAGGATCCCGACGCCCCCACCCGCGAGCGCGAGCGAGAGCGCGGCGACCCGGGACTCTTCCGCCTGGAAGGCGAGCCCGTGCTCGCCGATCACGGGAGACTCGATCCCGGCCTGCTCGCGAGCGATGCCGAGCGCTCGCGAGTCGTCGGTGGTCCGCAGCCGGTAGCCGGCGCCGCCCTGGCGACGCAGGTCGGCGAGCGCGCCCTCGTAGACGACGCGGCCGCGATCGACGATCGCGACACGGTCGCACAGTTCCTGGACCTCGGGCAGCTGATGGCTCGAGAGCAGCACGGTGATGTCTTCGTCGGCGAGGCGACGGATCAGGGTGCGCATGTCGCGCATCCCCGCGGGGTCCAGGCCCGTCGCGGGCTCATCGAGGATCAGCAGGCGCGGACGGCGCAGCAGGGCCGCCGCGATGCCCAGGCGCTGGCGCATGCCGTGGGAGTAGCCGCCGACGCGATGCGCGGCGCGCGGCGCCAGCTCGACGATCTCGAGGACCTCGTCGATGCGCTCGCCCGCTCCGCCCGAGTCGAGCGCCGCGAGCAGCTCGAGGTTCTTGCGTCCGGTGAGATAGGGATAGAAACGGGGCGCCTCGACGAAGCCGGCGACGCCCTCCAGGGCCCGGGCACCCTCGCGCAGCGGGTCACGGCCGAACAGCTCGACGGTCCCCTCGGTGGGCGTGATCAGGCCCAGCGCCATCCGCAGGGTGGTCGTCTTTCCCGCACCGTTGGGGCCGAGGAAGCCGTACACGTCGCCCGTACGGACGTTCAGGTCGACGTGGTCGACAGCGAGGACCTCCTTGTACCGCTTGACCAGCCCTCGCGCTCTGACCGGCGGCGACGCCTCGGTCACGCTAGAGGCCCCGCGCGACTTCCTCGACGGCCTTCGGTGCGACGAATCCGCCGAGCAGGTAGCGCACGCCTGAGCGCTCGAAGGTCAGCAGCGTGCCGAGCGCGGTCGGCAGCTCGGTCGCCGTGACGCCGTTGATCTTGACCTTCGGAAGCCCTTCGGGCAGGCTGCTCGACGTCTTCTGAGCTCCGGCGTGCTTGTCTTCGACGACCGCGACGCCGCTGATCCCGGTGCCGTGGTGTGTGACCGTCGGGTGGCTCGAGCCGTCTGCGGAGGGCTTGCTCGTCGAGGAAGCGCTCTTTTCGGGCAGCTTGACTTCGTTCACCTTGACTCCCGCGGGCGGCTTGAATTCGAACACGGAGGCCTCGACCGGCCCGAACGACACTTCTTCGGTGGCCGCGAGTTCGATCACGGGCGTGGCGCTCGTCGTCGAGTACACCGCAGCGCGCAGCGGAATCCCGTTGTTCGCGTCCCAGGCGAGCTCGGCGCCGCCGATCAGGCTGCCGCCTTCGTTGGGGGACACGCGGACGGTGTAGGTCGGCTGGCCGGCGACGTCGCCGGCGGTGGCGCCGGAGACATTGACGTGCTTCTTGAGCTTGGCGATCGCTTCTTCGATCTTCGCCACCGATGGGACTTCGTGGTGGGCGCCGGGAGCCTCGGGCGGCGTGGATCCGCCTTCGGCGGGCACGACGTAGTGGTAGACGGTGTTGGTCGAGGCGTCGAACAGGGTCACGGTGTGCCCGTCGTAGTAGACCTCGGTGTCGCCCTTTTCAGACTGCAGTTCCAGCCGTGCGCGACCGTCCTTGGCGATCCAGATGCGTCCGCTCGCGCCCGACAGCAGCGGGCTCTTGGCGAGCTGCCCCGCTTCGCCGTTGCTGCCGCTCGCCAGTTCGCTTCCTTCGATCAGGTGATTGCTGAGCTTGACGCGCGCGCTGAAGCCTTCGACCTGCGGAGCCGTGAGCGCGCCGTGGACCGCGTCGGCGAGGGAGGCTGGACCGGGCGTGGGTCCGGAGCCGAGCGCGGAGGCGAGCGCCGTCAGCGAGGCGCCCAGGGCGACCACGACGCCGCACGCGAGCAGAAGACGAGAGAGGGGGAGACGGCGAAGAACGTTCACGGCACGCTTTCCAGATAGTCGAGGGTTGCCGACCAACCACCAGCGTAGCGTCGGACCTTCGGGGTTCCTAAAGGAAACGGGGCTTGAGGGTCCCTGGCCGACGGAGCTCGATCATCCGTCCGGTCGCGGCACCCGATATCTTCCCGCGGCATGATCGTGGGGCTGATCATCTTCTGGCTGCTCGTCGGCCTGGGGACGTTCTTCGTGGCGATGCGCGGGGGACCGCGTGGGGCTCGGCGCTCGCTGCACACCGAATCGAAAACGGGGCAGCGCGTGGTCACGCTGGCGGTCGTGATCCTGGTGGTGTTCGGTCTCGCCGTCCCGGCGATCGTGCTCGCTTTCAACCGCGACCACAAGGCCAGCGTCGCGGTGGGAGGCCTGCGCCTGACCAGCGAGCAGCAGAAGGGTCGCGAGCTCTTCGCGGAAGCCTGCGCCGTCTGCCACACGCTCCGGGCGACGAAGTCGGTCGGGCGCGTGGGCCCGAACCTGGACATTCGCGTAGGCGTCGACATCGCCACGCCGGCCGGGCGCAAGGCGCTCGTGGAAGGAGCGATCGCCGAAGGCCGCGCGCGTGGCCTGGGGCAGATGCCGGCGATGCTCTACACGGGCAGGGAAGCCAGGGAGGTCGCGGAATTCGTCGCGGCCGTCGCCGGGCACTGAGCACTTTGGCCAACCGTCGATAGCCGCACGTAGCGACCATGGGCTAAGGTCCCGGCGCGATGTCCGATCAGGCGAAAACCGCGGACGAGGTCAAGGATCTGGTCGCCGAGCGCCAGATCCGCTTCATCCGCTTCTGGTTCACGGACATCCTCGGGCAGCTGAAGTCGTTCTCGATCAACGCGGAGGAGCTCGACGACGCGTTCGAGGCCGGCATGGGATTCGACGGGTCCTCGATCACGGGCTTCAACGCGATCGAGGAGTCGGACATGATCGCGATGCCCGACCCGAGCACCTTCGCGGTGCTGCCGTGGCGCCCGGAGGAGCAGGGCGTGGGGCGGATGTTCTGCGACGTCATCACCCCCGAGAAAACCCCTTACGAGGGGGATCCGCGCCACGTGCTGCGGCGCGCGTTGGAGCGCGCCCGGGCGATGGGCTTCGACACGTTCAACGTCGGTCCCGAGCTCGAGTACTTCCTCTTCCGCGACTCGAAATCGACCGAGGTGCTCGACCGCGGCGGCTACTTCGACCTCACGACCCTCGACGCGGGCTCCGACGTGCGGCGGGAGACCGTGATCGCGCTCGAGCAGCTCGGCATCCACGTGGAGTACACCCACCACGAGGTCGGCCCCTCCCAGCACGAGATCGACATGCGCTACGCCGACGCGATGAAGATGGCCGACGACTGCATGACCTACCGCATCACCGTCAAGGAGTACGCCATGAAGTACGGCTGGCACGCCACGTTCATGCCGAAGCCGCTGTTCGGCGAGAACGGCTCGGGGATGCACACGCACCAGTCACTGTTCAGCGGCGGCAAGAACGCGTTCTTCGACGCGGAGGACCAGTACTTCCTCTCCGACGTGGGGAAGGCCTTCATCGCGGGCCAGCTCAAGCACGCGCGCGAGATCTGCTCGATCTTCGCCCAGTGGGTCAACTCCTACAAGCGGCTCGTCCCGGGCTTCGAGGCGCCCGTCTACGTCGCGTGGTCGCGACGCAACCGCTCGGCGCTCGTGCGCGTCCCGCTCTATCACCCGGGCAGGGAAAAGGCGACCCGCATGGAGCTGCGCTGTCCCGATCCGGCCTGCAACCCCTACCTCACGTTCGCCGTCCTGCTGCAGGCCGGCCTGGAGGGCATCGAGAAGGGCTACGAGCTCCCCGAGCCGATGGAGAAGAACCTGTACCACGTCTCGGCCGACGAGCGGCGCCGGATGGGGGTGGAGCAGCTCCCGGAGAGCCTCGGCGAGGCGATCGAGATCACGGCCGAGTCTGAGCTGGTGCTGCGCACGTTGGGCGAGCACATGTTCAACCGCTACATCGAGATCAAGCGGCAGGAGTGGGACGAATACCGCGTCCAGGTCACCAGCTGGGAGCTCGACCGCTACCTCTCGATCCTGTAGACCGGGGCGCGCAGCGGAGCGCGATCAGCCGCGCTCCGGCACCGGGCATGCGATCGGCCGCGCGGGCGCCAGGTGCCAGTGCATCGCCTGCAGCAGATGCCCGAACGCCGCCGGGTGCTGCGGGGCGAGCTCGTGGAGCAGCGCCAGCACCGAGACGGCGTGCCGCTCGTACTGCTCGTCGCCCGTGAGCTGGGCCAGCCGCAACAGTCCGAGCGCCGCGCTCGATGAGCCGGAGGGGATCGGAGAGTCATCGACGTCCTTGCGCCTCGCGATCAGCTCTTCGCCGTCAGAGGCCGTGGAGAAGAAGCCGCCGCGCTCGGTGTCGGCGAAGCGCGCGATCATCTGGTCGGCGAGCGCCGTCGCATGCTCGAACCAGCGTGGCTCGCAGGTCGCTTCGAACAGCGCGAGCAGAGCCTCGAGCAGGAAGGCATGGTCCTCGAGGTAGGCCTCGATCTTCGCTCGCCCGCCGCTGTAGGTGCGGAGCAGCCGTCCGCTGTCGTCGCGCAGCTCGGTGAGAAGGAAGTCGGCGCACGCGGTGGCCGCATCCAGGTAGCGCTGCTCCTCGAGCGCGGCGCCGGCGTCGGCCAGCGCCGTGATCATGAGCGCGTTCCAGCTCGTCAGGCGCTTGTCGTCGAGCCCGGGGCGCACCCGCAGCTCGCGTGCCCGCAGCAGGCGCCCGCGGATCCGCGCACGCGTCGCCTCGTCGGGTCGCGTCCCGCTCGAGGTGCCTCGATCCTGAAGCACGTTCAGGCCGGGCGCCGGGTGGTGCGGGTCCACGAAGTTCCCCTGCTCGCCGGCGCCGAACCAGGCGATCGCCGCCTCGGCGTCCTCGCCGAGGAGCTCCCTGAGTTCGCTCACGGTCCAGACGTAGAAGCGTCCCTCGACCCCGTCCGAGTCGGCGTCGAGCGCGGCATAGAACCCTCCCTCCGGCCCCCGCATCTCGCGCAGGGCCCACTCGAGCGTGTCCACGCAGACCTCGCGCAGCGCCGCCTCGCCGGAGGCCTGCCAGCCATGCAGGTAGGCGCGCGCGAGCAGGGCGTTGTCGTACAGCATCTTCTCGAAGTGGGGGACGGTCCAGGCGGCGTCGACGCTGTAGCGCGAGAATCCGCCTCCGATCTGGTCGTGTATGCCCCCGCCCGCCATCGCGCGGAGCGTCGGAAGCGCCATCTCATGCTCGCCGCGCAGGAGCAGGAACTCGAGCACCGATGCCTGGGGGAACTTCGGGGCGCCGCCGAAGCCGCCGTGGCGCGCGTCGAAGGACTCGCGCAGCCTGCTCACCGCGGCGTCGAGGGCCTCGGAGGTGATCGGCTGGGCAGATGGGCGCAGCTGCGCGGCCCCGGAGAGGCGCTCGCGCAGCCGCTCGCCGCCGGCTCGGATCTCCTCGCGACTCTGATCCCAGGCCTCGGAGATCGCCTGCAGCACCTGCGTCCACGCCGGCATGCCATGGCGCGGCTCCGGGGGAAAGTACGTGCCGCCGTAGAAGGGCAATTGCTCGGGCGTCAGGAAGACGTTCAAGGGCCACCCGCCGTGGCCGGTGATGCCCTGGACCGCCTCCATGTACAGAGCATCGATGTCGGGGCGCTCCTCGCGATCGACCTTCACGCACACGAAACCCTCGTTCATCAGCTCCGCGGTCCCGGCGTCCTCGAAGGACTCGCGCTCCATCACGTGGCACCAGTGGCAGGAGGAGTAGCCGATCGAGACCAGCAGCGGCTTGTCCTCGGTGCGCGCCCGCTCGAGCGCCTCGGGACCCCACGCCAGCCAGTCGACCGGGTTCTCGGCGTGCTGGCGCAGATACGGGGAGCTCTCGCTCGCGAGCGCGTTGGCCATCGTCATCCCAGCCTAGTACCGGCGCGGCGGCGTGTCCCCGAGGCCCCTCGGTGGCGCCGCCGGCCCATCTCGCCGGGGGCCGGCTGGGGCGCAACGCGCCGATGTCGATCAATGGCGATCATCCCGGTCTCCGATTTCCACCAGGGAGGATGCATGGCAGGCCTAGGCGACGAGCCACTAGGAGGCGATGAGCAGGAGCCCAACCCCAGGGCACGGCTCATGCACGAAGTTGCTGAGCAGATGGACGCGATCGAAGCCGCCTATCCGGAGGGCTTCACGATCGGGCGGGTCATCACCGTCGTGGAGGTCTTCGGACCGGACGACAGCGTCGACGTTCGCGTTCGCGCGGGGCAGTTTCCCTGGGTCTCGCTCGGGATGCTCGACTGGGCGAAAAAAAGCGTGGAAGCGGCCGCGGGACCGGGGGTGCCGGGACCCGACGAGGAGGCCGGCTAGCCTCAGGGCACGCGCGCAAGCGGCGTCGGGAGAATCGCCGTCGGTTCGCGCCGCGCGCGGGCGATCCTCACCCCGGCAACGTGGAATGCTCGGCCCGCAAGCGTCCCGCTCAGGCGCCCGCCGGCTGCGATCCGCACGCGTCCCGCGGTGGCCGACGATCCGCCGACCGCGAGGCTCGCGGACGAGCCCCTGTCTTTGAGCAGGATCCCCGTCCCGACCAGGCCGGTGAGTTGCAGGCCGCGAACGTAGGAGTAGTGGTTCAGCGCGGCTCCCGCGGCTGTCATCGTGACCGTGCCGCCGCGCAGGCCGCCGAAGCGCGCGCCGTAGGGGATCGTGCCGAAGTCGAAGCCCAGGATCAGCGTCGCGCGGCGCAGGTCGCGGAGCGAGGCCACGATCCCCGCCGCCGTCCGGCCTCTGGCGCCCGCGATTCGAGGCAGTGGCGCGACCCGCGAGAGGGCGCTCGGCGCCGGAGCGGCGGGCGGGAACAGATCGGCGACGGCGCCGCAAGCCTGCACCGGGACCGCTGCGAAGAACGCGGCGACGGCCGCCTTCGCGCAGCCGCTCAGATCGCTGCCGAGCACGGAGTGGCCGGTGAAGGGAACCCGCAGGAGCTGTGCGTCGGGAATCATGCTGACGATGCGGCGCGCGTCGTCGGTCGGCGTGCGAAGGTCCTGGCCTCCCGAGAGCACGAGCGTCGGCACGTTGGGCAGCACGCCGGCGGGCGCCGGCGCCGGCGCGGCGTCCGGCCAGGACACGCACAGCGGGATCGTCTGGTCGAAGAGCCCCGATTCGGGGTCGAACGGGTAGAAGTCCGAGCTCGGCAGCGCATTCAGCGCCGCTTCGGCTTCGACCGCCCGGGTCGCTTCCGGAGCCGAGCGCTGCCACGGAAAGGGAGTCTCCTCGCATGAGGTGTCGACGAACAGCGTGAAGTCGATCTCGCCGCTGGCTTCGCTGGCCGGGTGGATCGACAGCAGCGTGATGAGGCGCGAGAGGGGTGCGCTGTCGCCCGTCACGGCCGCGCGCACGGCCGCGGGGACCTCGGCGCGGATGGCAGGGTTGAGGTCGCCGGCCAGCAGCAGGTAGAAGACTTCGCGGCTGGTCAGCGGGACGCTGATGCTCCTGCCGCGGCCGTCGATCGCGTGTCCCGTGAGCGGATGGGCGCTCAGCCGTTCGGCCAGGTGTGCGAGGTCTCCGAGCGGGTTGCCGCTGATCCGCGCACATGCGCCGCGCGAGCACAGTTCCCGCAGCATCGGCCGCATCGCCCTGAACGTGCTGACATGGAAGGGTTCCGGGCCTTCCGCGAGCTCGGGCGAGTCGAGAACGAGCGACTCGACGTGCTGGGGGTAGCGTTCGGCGTAACGCAGCGCGACCTTCGTGCCGTAGGAGGTTCCGTACAGGACGAGCCTTTCGTAACCGGCTGCGCGGCGGATCGACTCGATGTCTTCGACCGATTCACGCGTCGTATAGGCCCCGCGGGCGGGGCCGATCTGGCGCGCGCAACGTTCGACGAGCTGGCCTGCGCCGACATGAGAGCCTTCCCCCTGACCACTCAGCGCGGGGCACGCGAGCGCGCCCGACGCTCCCGTGCCGCGTTGGTCGAAGAGGATCAGGTCGTGCCCGCCGAGCGCTGGAGCGATCGCCTGCGCGACGTACGGCGCCAGCGGGAGCACGGCCTGGCCGGGACCGCCGGCGAGAGCGAGCACGGCGTCGCGGCTCTGCGTGGCGCCGCTTGCGAGGCGCTCGATGCTGAGCGAGATCGTTCCGGCGCTGGCGCCGCTGCGATCGAGTGGGACGGCCAGGGCGGCGCACGAGAATGCCGGGCTTGCCGAGCATGGGGTGTAGCCGAGCGCGCCACGAGCTGACGGCGCCAGGAGCAGGCACAGCAAGATCGGCACAGCCGCCGCCAGCCCGGCGCGGGCTCTGCGCCGCGGCACCGGCATCGGCGTCAGCCGCCCGCCCTGCCATGCCCGGCGGCGCTCCACCGAGCGCCGGAAGACCACGGCTGATGCAGGCGCCGCGACGCGAGCAGGTAGGGGAGCTCCGTGAGGTCCGTCTCGGCTCCGGGCAGGCGACGCAGGGCCTGCCCGAGGGCCGCGAGCAGCCGTGTGGTCGGGGCGGATGCGATCGCTGAGCCGGGCGTCGCTCCCGCCTGGGTCGCGGGAGTGCTCGCCGAACCGGGCGACAGACGGACCCGCACCCCTCCGAGCGTGCCCGCCAGCGCCCCGCGGCCGCTCCCGCGCAGGTAGCCGTGCGCGCCGGCGGGGCCGCCGATTCCCACGCCGACGCGCCCGCTGGAGATCGTGCCGGAGACGGTGACCCCCGGCACGTAGGAGTAGCCGTGCACGACGATCGTTTGGTCCCTCAGCTGGTAGGAGCCGGCCCGCAGCCCTCCGCCGCTGAGAGCGAGGTGGCTCGATGCGCTCGCCGCCGAGAGCGATTCGAGCAGCCCCAGCAGCACCTGTCGCGAGAGGTCGCCGAAGGTGAGGCTGACCGCGTGCAGCGTCCGGCCGGGCAGCCCGCCGTAGCCCCTGCTCGGAGCGACCGCGGCGAGGCGAGGGGGAGGCAGCGGAGGGAGCTTCAGCAGCGGCGGTCGCGGCATCGGGCTGCAGGGCCGGATCGGATGTCCGTCGAACAGCGCCTGGAGCGCGTCGGACCCGCAGGAGCTCGGCTCGTTGGTGAGAACCGAGTGGCCCGCGTAGGGGACGACGAGCAGATGTGCGCCCGGAATCTGGGCGGCGAGGAGGCGCGCGTCCGCGGTCGGCGTGCGCAGGTCCGATTCACCGCTGAGGATCAGCGTGGGGACGTTGGGCAGCGGCGCCTGGTCGACGGGCGGCGCCGCCGTCGCGTAGGGCCACGCGTCGCAGACGCCGATGCCGCTCAGGTCAAGTGCGTTGCCGGCCGTGAAGGGGGCGAAGATGCCCGCCGGCAGCGCCTCGACGCTCTGTGTCGCCTGTCGGCGGCGCAGCGGCGGGCTGGCCGTCCGACTCCACGGGAAGGCCTCCTCCTCGCAGGTCGTCGCCAGGTACAGCGTTCCGTCGATGCCGCCCCCCGCTCCTTCTTCGGACGGGCCTTCGGCTCTCGTGAGCAGCCGCGCGAGCGCGGCGCTGTCGCCGGCGGCGGCGGCGCGCACCGCCGGGACGAATTCCGCTCGCAGCAGCGGGTTGAAGTCGCCTTCGAGCAGGACGCCGAGCAGCGCATCCGAGGTGATCGGAAGCGTTCGCGGACGGCCGTGGTCATCGACCAGGCGCCCACGGATCGGACGGCGGCGGGCGTCCGCGACGACGCGCGCAAGGTCGGCAACCGGGTCGCGTGTGATCCGCGCGCATTCGCCGTGCCCGCAGAGCTGGCGCAGGATGCGGGGCACCGAGGCGAACGTCGAGCGGCTTATCGGATCCGGGCCGTTGGGCGCGACCACGGAGTCCAGCACGAGTGCTTCGACGTGAGATGGATGGTCCTGGGCGTACTGCTCGGCGACCTTCGTGCCGTAGGAGGTGCCGTACAGCACGAGCTTTTCGTAACCGCCCGCGCGGCGGATCGCCTCGATGTCCGCGACGCTGTCGTGAGTCGTGTAGAAGGCGCGCCCCGGGCCGAGCGCCTCGGCGCAGCGGAGCACCGACTGCTCGATCGTCTGAGCCCGCCGGCGCCCGCGCGCGGGCTGCCGGCAGCGCAGCGCGTGTGAGAGGCCGGTGCCTCGCTGATCGAAGACGACCAGATCGCGGGTCGCCGCGACCGGCCCGAGCAGTTCCAGGAAGGGTTCGGTCAGCGGGACGGCTGCCTGGCCGGGCCCCCCGGCGAGCGCGATGACGGCCGAGCTCGGCCCTTCGATCGGGGCTCGATGGCGGCGGATCGCGAGCGTGATCTGACCTGGCGTCGCGCCGCTCGGATCGAGCGGGACGGTCAGGTGGCCGCAGGCGTAGTTGTTGCTTTCCCCGCAGGGCCGGAAGGCGATCTGCGCCTGTGCCGCAGGCGACGGGGCGAGCGCCGCCGCGTTGAACGTGAGGAGCACGACGGCGATCTTCCTTACGGGCGCGCGCACCGACCGGAACTTAGCGGCTCGGGGGCGCGATCACGCTAGGGTTGCCGGTCGTGGAGGTGCAGCGCGAGACGGTCGACGCACCGGGGGCACCCGCCGCGATCGGCCCCTACTCCCACGCCGTGGTTGCAGGGGCTGCCGTGCCGCTGCTGTTCTGCTCGGGTCAGATCCCGCTCGACCCGGCGAGCGGCGAGTTGGTTGGCTCGACGCCCGCCGACCAGGCTCGGCGCTGCCTCGAGAACCTGCGCGCGGTCTGCGAGGCCGCCGGCACCTCGCTCGATCGTGCACTTCGTCTAACCGTCTACATGACCGATCTGTCGGCCTTCGCCGAGGTCAACGACGCCTATGCCTCGTTCTTCGCCGAGAGCCCGCCGGCTCGAGTCGCCGTGGGCGTCGCACAGCTGCCGCGCGGCGCACAGGTCGAGATCGACGCGATCGTCGCGCTCCCCTAGACGCTGGGTGCGGCGTCGGGCGCAGGCCGACGCGGCTCGGCCGGCCGGCTCGCGGCTCGCGTGCGTCAGGCGGAGACCGGGGCGATCGTCGCGCCGAGCGCCGGCTCCTCGGCTTCGGCGCCCTGCAAGGCGCGGGTGAGCAGACGCCAAAGCGTCGCCCGCTCCTGCGCGTCGAGCGCGTTCAGAACCTCGCCCTCGATCTGTTCCTGGGCGCCTTCCGCCCCCATCAGCGCGCTGCGGCCCTCGGCGGTGAGCTCGACGATGTGGCGCCTGCGATCGCTCGGATCGCGCCGGCGGGCGGCGTAGCCCAGGTCCTCGAGCTCGTTCAGCAGTAGGACGACGTTGTTGGCGTCCATGCAGAACGTCTCGGCGAGCTCACCCTGGGGGGCGCGCTCGTGGTCGCTCAGGTAGCTGAGCACGACGAGGTGTCTGAGCTGCATGCCGAGCAGCTCCTCAGTGCTGCGCCTGTAGACCTGCTTCGCGAGGCGCGTGAGGAGCACCATCGAACCGGGTGCACACTCGTACTTCTCCTGCGTCATAACGCTCGTATTCTACCACGCTGCGTCAACCATCCTGTTTCCATCGATCATACTTGTGACATGGATGATCCATGCTATGGTGTGGCATCTGCGAACTACCCGAAGGGAGCCAGATGAGCACGACGGCGACGATCGAGACCACTGACACCGGGGTCCGGGACCAGCGCGGCGAGCGCCGCCGCTGGATCGCGCTGGCCGTCCTCTGCCTCGGGCAGCTGATGATGGTCCTCGACGCGACGATCGTGAACGTCGCGCTTCCCTCGATCCAGCGTGACCTGCACTTCTCGCAGGGGAACCTCACCTGGGTCGTCAACGGCTACCTGATCACCTTCGGCGGCTTCCTGCTGCTTGCCGGGCGGGTGGGCGACCTCGTCGGGCGCAAGAGGGTCTTCCTCGCCGGGCTCGTCCTGTTCACGGCCGCGTCTGTGCTCTGCGGGGTCTCGACCAATCAGACCTTCCTGATCGCGGCGCGGCTGCTTCAGGGAGTCGGCGGCGCAGTCGCCTCGAGCGTGATCCTCGCGATCATCGTCACGGAGTTCCCCGAGCGCTCCGAGCAGGCGAAGGCGATGGGGATGTACGCGTTCGTCTCCGCCGGCGGGGGCTCGATTGGCCTGCTCGCGGGAGGCCTGCTCACGCAGTCGCTCGACTGGCACTGGATCTTCTTCGTCAACGTCCCGATCGGCGTGGTCACGTTCCTGCTGGGCTCGGCGCTCATCGCCGAGAACGAGGGCATCGGCCTGAAGGGCGGCATCGACGTGCTGGGATCGATCCTGATCACCGTCGCGACGATGCTCGGCGCCTTCGCGATCGTCAAGTCCACCGAATACGGGGTCCTCTCGGCGCGCACGCTCGGCGTCGGCGGCGCCTCGCTGGCGCTCCTCGGCGCCTTCTTCGCGCTCGAGGGCCGACTGGCCAACCCGATCATGCCGCTGCGCATCCTGCGCCTGCGGATGCTGATGGGCTCGAGCCTCGTGCGGGGGCTGCTCGTGACGGGGATGTTCTCCGCGTTCTTCCTCGGGGCGCTCTACCTCGAGCGGGTCCTCGGCTACACCGCGATCGACACCGGTCTGGCCTTCCTGCCGCTGACCTTCGCGATCGCGCTGCTCTCGATGGGCCTCTCCGCGAGGGCGGTCGAGCGCTTTGGAGCGGTCAGCACGCTGGCGGCTGGTCTCTCGTCGATCATCGCCGGGCTGCTGCTGCTCTCGACGGCCGGCGTGCACGCCAGCTACTTCCCCGGGCTGTTCTTCCCGTTCCTGCTCCTGGGACTCGGCGCCGGCGCTTCGTTCCTGCCGCTGCTGACGATCGGCATGTCCGACGCGCCCGCCCGGGACGCCGGTCTCGCATCGGGCATCGTCAACGTCTCGGTCCAGCTGTTCGGCGCGATCGGCCTGGCCACGCTCGGGACGATCGCCACCGATCACACCAAGACGCTGACCGCGAGCGGCCACTCGCTCACGAGCGCGTTGACGGGCGGCTATCACCTCGCATACCTGGTGGCGGCGGTGTTCGTGGCGGTGGGGATCCTCGCATCGGTCCTCCTGCTGCGTGCGCCTACGTCAGCACTGCGCGAGGAGGTCGACGACGGCGCGCTCGCGGAGGCCGAGGCAGTCGGCGCGGCCGAGCCGTTCGCCCAGGCGGCGTGAGCCGGGACCGCAGGCGGCGTGCGCGGATCGCCGCCCGCGGACCTAAGCGGGCCGAGGCTTGCTCAGCTCGGCCCGCTTGATCTTTCCGCCTCGCGCGCCAAGTTCACGCCGGTATTCTCCGTGGACAAGCAGAAAACGATCCTGGAGCGCCGATCAGATGGCCGTAGCCGCCTCGCAGAACACCGACATGACCGACGAGCAGAGGGCGATCACCGAGATGGTCCACCAGTTCGCCGACGAGCAGATCCTGCCGAACGCCGAGCACTACGACCACGAGGACTCCTTCCCCGGGCCGATCGTCGAGCAGATGAAGGAGCTCGGGCTGTTCGGGGTGACGATCCCCGAGGAGTACGGCGGCATGGGCCTCGACCTGACGACGTACGCGATGATCGTCGAGGAGCTCTCCCGGGGCTGGATCTCGATCTCCGGCGTGATCAACACGCACTTCATCGGCTCCTACCTGCTGATGAAGTTCGGCAACGACGAGCAGAAGGAGAAGTACCTGCCCCGGATGGCCACCGGCGAGATACGTGCGGCGTTCTCCCTCTCCGAGCCGGAGCTCGGCTCAGACGTCCAGGCGATCAAAACGTCGGCCAAGAAGGGCGAGGATGGCTCCTACGAGATCAACGGACAGAAGATGTGGGTCACCAATGGCCTCTTGTCCTCGCTCGTGTTCGTGCTCGTCAAGACCGATCCCGAGGCGAATCCGCGGCACAAGGGCTTCACCTGCTTCATCGCCGAAAAAGAGCCCGGCGTGGGCGAGAACACGGGGGCCTTCGCCGGCCTGACCGTCCCGCCCAAGATCAAGAAGCTCGGCTACAAGGGCGTCGAGTCCACCGAGCTGGTGTTCGACGGGTACCGCTGCCCGGCCGAGAACATCCTCGGCGGCGAGGCGGCCGGGCTGAACAAGGGCTTCGCGCAGATGATGGACGCGCTCGAGGTCGGCCGCGTGAACGTGGCCGCGCGCGGCGTGGGCATCGCCCAGCGGGCGCTCGAGTTGGCGCTGCGCTACTCGCAGGAGCGAAAGGCGTTCGGCAAGCCGATCGCAGAGCACCAGGCGATCCAGTTCAAGCTCGCCGACATGGGCACCCAGGTCGAGGCCGCGCGCCTGCTCACGCTGCGCGCCGCCCGCCTCAAGGACGCCGGCGAGCG
>DASZIU010000069.1:0-15068 GCA_035948815.1 Solirubrobacteraceae bacterium
CGCTGGTACCTGCTCGCGCGCTCGCACGACACGACCGTCGACCTCGACCTCGACCTCGCGCGCGAAGAGTCGAGCGAGAACCCTGTCTACTACGTCCAGTACGCGCACGCGCGGATCTCCTCGATCCTCGCCAAGGCCGGCCCCGAGCGGGTCCAGCAGGCGCTCGAGCAGCTCGCCGAGTCGAGCCCCGACACGCTTCACCCGGCAGAGCGCTCGCTGATCGAGCTGCTGCTCGCCTTCCCCGCCGAGGTCGCGGAGGCGACCGACCGACGCGCCCCCCACCGGATCGCCGCCTATGCGCTCGAGCTCGCGCAGGCCTTCACGGCCTTCTATCGCGACTGCCGCGTCGTCGGCGCCGAGCCGCAGCTCACGGAGTCCTTCCGCATCGCGCTATGCGTGGCGAGCCGCCGCCTGATCGCGCGCTCGCTCGCGCTCCTGGGCGTGAGCGCTCCCGAGGAGATGTAGCCGAGCGCCGCTCAGTCGAAGCGCGCGAGATCCGCGTCCAGGCGGGCCTCGTCGTCCTCGTCGAGCCTCCGCGGTCCGGCCCGCGCCGTGTCCCCGGCCCTCGCCGCGCGGCCGCGCCACCGCGGAAGCAGCAGGGCGAGGAGCGCCAGCAGCACCACAACGACGGCAAGCGGGACGAGATATACGGCCAGATCGAAGCCGTTCGCCGCGGGGAGGCCGAGGACGGAGGACCCGTACTGCTGGACGAGCGTGCGCTTGATCTGGGCTTCGGACTGGCCCTGGTCGATCAGTCCCTGGATGAAGGCCCGCTCGCGGTCGGCCTGCTGGGACTCGGCGACGTTCAGCGGGATCTTGCACGTGACGCACATGACCTGGCGTTCGATCGTGGTCAGCAGGGGCCTCGAGCCGGCTGCCGGGGCGGCCTGCGCCAACGGACCGGCGGCGAGGCTCGCGAGCAGGAGGATCAGCGCGCCCGAGCGTCTCATGAGCTCTGGGCGAGGGCGAGCGCCCGGTCGACGAAGCTCTGGTCGATCTCCCCGCGCGAGATTGCCCGGACCCTGCCCTGGCGATCGATCAGGAAGCTCTCCGGGACCACGTTCGTGCCGTACGCGTGCGCGAAGGACCCGTCGGGGTCCCGCAGGTTGGGATAGAGAAGGTGGTAGTGGCGGACGAACTTGATCGCGTCGGGAGAGGCGTCCTCGTAGGTGATCCCGAGCACGGTCCCGTTGTGCCGGACGAGAAGCGGCTGGGCGCGGGCGAGCAGCGGCGCCTCGACCTGGCAGGGTTCGCACCAGGACGCCCAGACGTTCATCACCACCACCTTGCCGCGCAACGAGGCGATCGCGCTCTGGCCGGCGCCGCCCAGCACGGGCAACGCCCGAGTGGACTGCGGAGCGGGCGGAGCCTGGTGGTGGGCGACCGCTTCGTCGAGCGTGCGGCTGGGCGACTGGGCCGAGACGCCGTAGATCAGCAGCCCGACCAGGCCGGCTCCGAGCAGCGACGCGAGGATCGGAACGACGCGGCGTCTCACGACCCCCAAGACTAGAGCCGCGGGTCCACAGGGGCGCCCATCATTGGGCCTGGAAGCACCTAGAATCCGGCCTGCGCGGCGATAGCTCAGTTGGTAGAGCGCAAGCTTCCCAAGCTTGAGGTCGCGGGTTCGAGACCCGTTCGCCGCTTGCAGAACCCCCTGTAAGTCGGGGGTTTTGTCGTTCAGGCCGCCTTAGCCTCCGAGGGCTCGCTGGAGTGATCGTCGGCTCGTCTGCCACTGTCTGCCATTACCCCCTCTACGAGGGCGACGAGCTGGGACTTCTCGTCGTTGTCCTGCCGGTAGACCCGTAACGCCAGGCGGCGGTCGGTGTGGCCCATTTCGTCCGTCACGACTACGGGGTCCTCGCCGAGCGCGTACGGCAGCGAGCAGAACGTGCGGCGGAGCGAGTGGGGCGTGTCGCCGGTTGACCGGCAGCATGGCCGCGGTCGGCGGCGAGGGCCGAGGTCCCAGCGACCCGATCACGAGGGCCGGGTCGCCGAGACACCATGAGCTACGCCGCTACGGGATGGCTTCGGATTCACCTTTCGCTGTCAGTTTTTTGCCACCAAAGATGGAGGAGTATCTTCCTTCGGCCTTGTTTTCGGTCCCGCCGCTGACCGACGCGTTTTCGCCACTAGCGGTGTTGAAGAAACCGCCGCTGACCGACGCTTCCGTGAAGCTGGCTGTGTTTTCGCCGCCGCCGCCGACCCAGGTCTCCTTTGCACTGGCGGTGTTTTTGAGCCCGCCGCTGACCGAGGCCTCCTCGCCGCTCGCGACGTTGCTGTCGCCACCACTGACCGCGGTGTTTTCGTTGCTGGCGACGTTACTCTCCCCGCCGCCTATCCAGGCTCTTTCGCCGCTGGCCTTGTTGAAATTGCCGCCACTCACGGAGGCCTTCAACCCTTCGGCGACGTTGCTTTCGCCGCCGCTGACCGAGGAGGCGCCGCCGCTGGCGATGTTGCCGATCCCACCGCTGACCGAGGCGCCTACGCCCGGACCGGCAACGTTGATGTCGCCGCCTATGACCGTCGCGAACTCGCCGCTGATTGTGTTGGCAAAGCCGCCGACGATCCCGCCGAAGCTCGTAAACGTGTGCTCCATGCCGACGATCAGGTTGTGCGAACCGATCTGTTCGTGTTTTTCCGTGTTCTCGTCATAGCCGATGACGAGGTTGCCCTCGCCATTCACGGCTCCCGCGGTTCCTCCCGAGCCCGAGACGAGCTGCACGTTTACACCGGAGAACTGGATCGTCGGCTTTCCCGCGACGCCTTTTTCTTCGTATTTTGTGTGCGGCAGGATCTTGTTCAGCGTTTCAAGCTCAGCCGCCGCAGGGAGTTCGACCTTTTCATACCCCGATTTGCACGTGTTGCCACCAACCGTCGTCGGTCCTTTTACCGCCCCGTTGGCTTTCAACTGCAAGCACAGCGTCGACGCCGACGCGCTCCCGACCATCGTCAAGAACACGACCGCGAGCACAACGCCCGCAAGACCCATCCGTCTCATCGGAGACCCCCTTCTCGTTTTTCAACGCGAGGCGCACGAGCGCCCAGACACCCCTGGCCCACCGATGAGCTAGCCCTCAGCGGGCGACATGCTTTCTAGGACGCGACTTTACGCCTCCTATCGCAGGTGGCCCAGCGAGTCGGATGGCCTCCACCGCCTCGGGCTCAACGGGCGCAGTCGCCGGCGCCCCTCAGCCGAGAAGCTCGGAGTCGTGCTCCTCGAAGATGCGGGCGTAGTCGGTGCGCTCGCCGCTGTGCAGGGCATCGATCAAGCGGTGGATCCGAGGCGTCATCACAAGCAGGTAGCGCGCCGGCTCGGCTGCGGCGTTCCAGTAGGAGTGGGGGGTGCCCCGCTCGACGAGCACCGAGCCGCCCGCGGCGACCTCGCGCTCCTCGTCGCCGACGCGGAATCCGAGCGTCCCCTCGAGCACGATCCAAGCCTCGTCGTCACTGCGATGCAGGTGCAGGCCCGCGATCGGCCGCCCAGGGTGCGTGCCCGGATCACTCCAGTCGGCGACCACGAAGGACTCGCTGACGATCAGCCCCACGTTCAGCCTCCGCTGTAGGCGCTCGGCGCGGCGGCCGCCACGCGGGTGCTCGCGACCTGTTCGAGCAGCGCCGGCCCGCTGGTTCCGCCCAGTACCCGCAGGCGGTGCAGGCGATACGCGTCGTCGCTCCGGTGCGCCCAGCCCGGCACGACGGTTGTGGAGCCCATGTACCCTGCGGCCCTGACTTCGGCGATCACGGCCGGGTCGTAGTGGCCCGACGGGTAGCAGAACCAGTTAACGGGGACGCGGTACTTGTGCTGCAGGACGCTCCGCGTGACGGCGACCTCATAGTGCAGCCGTTCGGGGCTGAGCGTGATCAGGTCGGCGTGGCTGAAGCCCTGCGTGTCGAGCTCCCAGCCGGCTGCGATGAGGCCGCGCACCTGCGCTTCGCCAAGTCCGCCCTGCGACGGAGGCAGGCCCGAGAGCTGGATGTTCTCGGTGCCGACCCATCCGAGCCTCTGCAGGACGGGGAGTGCCTGGGTGAACTGCGACTGATAGCCGTTGTCGAACGTCAGCACGATCGGTTTCCCGCCGCCCAGTGACGCCCCCGTCCGCCAGTTCGCCGCGACCTGGTCGAGCGTGACGGCGTGCCAGCCCGCGCCCTTCAGCGCCTGCATCTGTTCCGCGAACTCCGCCGGTGGCACGTAGAGGCCGGGGAACGGCGCGCCCGCGGGGGGCGCCGCGATCACGTGATACATGAGGATCGGCACGGGCTGGGTGCCTGGAGTGCCCGTGGAGCTCGCCGCGGGCTTGCTCTGGGAACCGCCGGCCGGGCCGGCGCCCGCGCCCGTCTGCGTGGTGGATCCGGAGGGGGCACTTCTCTGCGTGGCGCCGCAGGAGCTCGCTGCGAGTCCGGCGACAGCGACCGCGCAGAGCGCGATCTGGCGCATCAGCCGCACCCGGCGGCGGGAGACCGCGCGCCGCAGGATGTCGCGGCCGGCGTAAAGCTCCTCACGGTCCACACTGGATCGCGGCCGCCTCGGCCGCCCTGCAGCCCCTTCATCCGCGCAGAGGATACCCGTTGGAACCGATGAGACGACGTCCTTTATAAGACTCTGTCCTGTTTTGCTAGTCTCATGGCCGCTCGGACCGCAGCGCGAGACCCGCCTTGGCGAGGGCGACGGCTCGGAGACCACTAAGAAAGGCGTGACGCAGTGTCGAGATCGACTGGCGGGCGAATCCTGATCGCGCTCGCGCTCGTGGCGCTCGCCGCGGGCGCCGCGGGCTGCGGGCGCTCTGGCTCCTCCGCGACCGCCTCGTCGGGCGCGGCGAAGATCCAGGTCGTCGCCGCGGAGAACTTCTGGGGGAGCATCGCCGCCCAGCTCGGGGGTGACAAGACGGCCGTGCAGAGCATCATCGTCAACCCCAACTCCGATCCCCACACCTACCAGCCGAGCGCCCAGGACGCTCGTGCGATGGTCGGGGCGAACATGGCGATCGTCAACGGGCTCGGCTATGACAACTGGTCATCGGCGCTGCTCAAGGCAAGCCCGCAGGCGGGCCGGACCGTCATCAACGTCGGCGAGGCGCTGGGCCTCCCGAGCGGGGCGAACCCGCACCGCTGGTACTACCCCGCCGACGTCCACGCGATCATCGCGCGCATCACCGCCGGCTACCAGAAGCTCGACCCCGCCGACGCGGCCTACTTCGCCGCGCAGCGGCAGAGCTTCGAAACGCAGGCGCTGGCTCGCTACAACGCCCTGCTGCAGCAGATCCGCTCGCGGTACGCAGGCGTGGCGGTCGGCTACAGCGAGAGCATCTTCCAGGGCCTCGGCGAAGACCTCGGCCTCAAGCTGCTGACGCCCTACAGCTTCGTCAAGGCGATCGCTGAGGGGACCGACGTCACCGCTCAGGACAAGCAGACGGTCGACGCCCAGGCGCGCGAAGGCAGCATCAAGGTCTGGATCTTCAACAGCCAGAACGTGACGCCCGACGTCCAGCGCGTGAACCAGATCGCCGGGGAACGAAAGATCCCGATCGCGACCGTGACCGAGACGCTGTCACCGCCGAGCGACAGCTTCGAGCAGTGGCAGGCGGGCGAGCTGGAAGGCATTCTCGCCGCCCTGCACAGGGCCACCGGCCGATAGCGACGGGTGAGCGCTCGTAGAATCATGAACGTGACCGCGTCAGCGCAGAGCACATGGGCCGACCGCGCCGCACAGTCGCTCGCCGACGCGGGCTATCGGCGAGGCGGCGCGCGACGCGCGATCCTCGAACTCCTCGACGAGCAGTCCTGCGCGCTGTCGGCCGTGCAGATCCAGGAGGCGCTCTCCGGACGCAACCGCGACGTCTCGCGCTCGAGCGTGTACCGGATCATGGAGGAGCTCGAGGAGATCGGGCTCCTGCAGCGCGTCGAGGTCGGCCAGGGCACCTTCCGCTACGAGGCCGTCCGCGGCGGGCCGGGTCATCATCACCATCTCGTCTGCGAGCACTGCGGACGGCTGCAGCCCTTCACCGACGATGGCCTGGAGCGCGCCATCCACCGGCTCAGCGAACGCGTGCCGCTCGACGTCTCCGAGCACGAGATCGTGATCCGCGGCGCGTGCGACGCGTGCGCCGCGGCCTGAACGCGCCGCGCGTCATGCCCCCGCGCGTCTGACCGGGGTGACGCTCAGTCGCCTGCGAGGTTCGCGGGCAGCGGCTGTCCGGCAGGGGGAGGATCTTTGGCGAGCATTTCCGGCACCGTCACGAGGTGGTAGCCGCGCTCGCGCAGCTTCGTGATGATCGTCGGCAGCGCGGCGATCGTCTGGGTTCGGTTTCCGCCCCCGTCGTGCATCAGCAGGATCGCCCCGGGCTGCGCCCCTTCGAGCGCACGCTGAACGATCACCGGCACGCCCGGCTGCAGGTAGTCCTGGGTGTCCGCTGACCAGAGCACCATCAGCAGGTGCAGCGCGCGCAGCTGACGCATGGTCGTCGCGTTGTAGGAGCCGTAAGGCGGCCGGAACAGCGACGGCCGGTCGCCGCCGAGCACTTCGATGCGGAGCAGGCCTTCGAAGAGCTCTTCGTGCTGTTCGTGCGCCGAGAGCTGGGCCAGCTGCGGGTGGGACTGCGTGTGGTCGCCGACGACGTCGCCGTCCTGGAACTCGCGGATCGTCGACGCGCTGAAGTAGCGCTCCATCTTTCCGATCGCGAAGAAGGTCGCGTGCACGTGGAAGCGCTCGAGCACGCTCAGCACTTCGGGCGTGTACGGACCGGGTCCGTCGTCGAAGGTGAGCGCGATGTCCTTCGACTGGCCGCCGCCGGTGCGCACAAAGGGCGTGTAGGCGAGCACTCGCTTGACGGCCGCGGCCCCTTCGGCCTCGGCACTGGGCGCGGCGGAGTTGCTCGCACCGCCGGGGAGCGCCGACGCGGCAGCCGGCCCGCCGTGGGAGCGTGTCGCGCGCGGGCTCGAGCCGGTGAGGGCCACGATCACCGCCACCACGAGCCCGAGCAGCAGCAGCGCCGCTCCGCTCCTCCGTCGCCGGATCTGCGCACCGCCGCGGCGACGCCGGACCGGCGGACCGAGGACGGTGCGCCCCGGCGCGCTGAGCGCCGGCGGAGAGGGGGGAGGCGTGGCCGCGCGCTCCTCCTCGAAGTCCCATTTCCAGCGTCGGCTCATGGGCGGATGCTAGCCCTCGGGCTTGCGAGACTTTTCCACCCGCGGGGCGCGGCGGGGATCATCGCCGAAGGATTAGCCGCCGCCGTAGGAGACGATCAGGTCGGTCGCGACGCCGACGAGGAAACCGGCGGCGATCAGGTACAGGCCCAGCGTGTGATGCCCGTAGCGACGCATACCCGTCCAGATCTCTCCGATCACATACAGGACGGCGCCGCCTGCGAGCGCGTAGAAGAGCAGCTCGAGCGGACTCGAGTGCACCTGGTAGCCCACGAGCGTGCCGAGGAAGGTGGGTCCGCCGCCGATCAGCCCGGCGCAGGCCAGCCAGCGCCATGAGGGGCGCTCCCCGCCGAGCGGCCCGACGATTCCGAAGCCCTCGGTCGCGTTGTGCAGGCCGAAGCCGATGATCAGCACGGTGGCGAGGCCGATCGCTCCGGCCTTCGCCGAGACCCCGATCGCGAGTCCCTCGGCGAAGTTGTGCAGCCCGATCGCGATCGCGATGACCATGCCCGTCTGCAGCGCCGCCCGGCGTCGTTCCGCGGCGGCCGCCTCGGTGCGCGCGAGCTCCTCCGCGCCGAGGACCGCCGTCGCCTCCCCACCTGCGAGCGGGGGCGCGATCCGCCTCGGCCGCAGCCTGCGCTCCGCGGCGGAGATGCCGGCGGTGCCGAGCGTGAAGCCGGTGGCGAGGAGCGTGAACAGCCCGAGCACGTGCCCGAAGCTCGCCGTGTGCCCCTTGTACTGTGCGACGGCCGTTTCGAGGATCGCCTCGGCGTGCTTGGAGACGTCCATGAAGATGAACGCGAGGATCCCGACGGAGAACATCGCCAGGCACACCCGCGTGCGGTCATCGACGCGCCTCATCCGCCCGAGGGGCAGGCCGATGAAGATCGTCAGACCGGCGATCGCGCCGAGCCCGATCGTTTCGCCGAAGGTCATCTCAGCGGCCTCGTCCAAGGGCCGGGGTTAGGCATGCCTAACTTCTACCACACAGGTCGGGATTGCCGGCCATCACGCGCTCGCGCCGCCGTTTCGGGGAGAATCGCGCGATGCACGTCACAGCGAAGGCCGATTACGCGGTCCGGGCGGTCATCGAGCTGGCGGGCACCAGTCAGCAGGCTCCGCGCAAGGTCGACGACGTCGCGCAGGCCCAGGGGATCCCCGTCTCCTTCCTCGAGAACATCCTCACGCAGCTGCGCTCGGCGGGCATCGTCCGCAGCCAACGCGGCCCCGAGGGCGGCTACTGGCTCGCCCAGCCGGCGGACGAGCTCAAGCTCGCGACCGTGATCCGGGCGGTCGAGGGACCGCTCGTGGGAGTGCGCGGACAGCGTCCCGAGGAGATCGAATACGCCGGGTCCGCGGAGTCGCTGCAGCAGGTGTGGATCGCGCTCCGCGCCAACCTGCGCAAAGTGCTCGAGCGGGTGACCGTCGCCGACGTCGCCGCCGGCTCGCTGCCTGCGGACGTCGTCGCCCTGACGCGCGAGGACGAGGCCTGGCATACGCGCTAAGTGAGCGCTAGGACGCGAACACCCGCGGCGCCGGCAGCCGCACGGTCAGGATCTGCCCCTCGGCCAGCTCGAGCTGCTGCGCCGTCTCGCGGGTTACCTGGGCCCAGATCTCGCGTCCGTCGTGAAGCCGAAGCTCGACGCGCACCTCGAAGCCGAGGTGGACGACCCGCTCGACCTGGGCCTCGGTTCCGCTGCCGTCGTCCTCGGGCAGGATCTGGACGTCGTGCGGGCGCACGAACGCGTCGCCGAGACGGTTCACCGGACCGATGAACGACATCACGAACTCGTTCGCCGGGCTCTCGTAGAGCTCGCTCGGCGCGCCTGCCTGCTCGACGCGACCCGCGTTCATGACGACTATCTCGCGGGCGACCTCCATCGCCTCCTCCTGGTCGTGGGTGACGAAGATCGTCGTCACGTGGATCTCGTCGTGAAGCCGTCGCAGCCACTCGCGCAGCTCGCCGCGGACCTGCGCGTCGAGGGCGCCGAACGGCTCGTCGAGCAGCAGCACCTGCGGCTGGACCGCCAGCGCGCGCGCCAGCGCCATCCGCTGCAGCTGGCCGCCGGAGAGCTGCGAGGGGTAGCGCTTGGCGAGACCGTCCAGGCGAACGAGCCCGAGCAGCTCGTCCACGCGTGCGTTGATCTCGTCCTTCGGGCGTTTTCGCACCGACAGACCGAACGCGACGTTGTCGTGCACCGTCATGTTCTTGAACGGCGCATAGTGCTGGAAGACGAAGCCGACGTCCCGCGTTCGCGCCGGCGAATGGGTGACGTCGTGGCCGCCGATCAGGACCTCGCCGGCGTCCGGCGTCTCGAGGCCGGCGATGATCCGCAGGAGCGTCGACTTGCCGCTGCCGCTGGGACCGAGCAGCGCCGTCAGAGCGCCGTCCTGGACCGTGACGCTGACGTCCTCGAGGGCCACGAAGTCGCCGAAGCGCTTGTCCACGTTGCGCACCTCGATCGCCATCAGGTCCCCGCCTTCCTGTGAGCGCGGCGCGTCAGGAGGTTCATGCCAAGCAGCGTCGCCAGCGCCAGCAGCGCGAGTACGACCGCGGCCGCATAGGCGCCGGTCGCGTCGAAGTTCTCGAAGCGGTCCTGGACGTACAGTGGCAGCGTCTGAGTCTGACCCTCGATCCGGCCCGAGACGATGCTCACCGCCCCGAACTCGCCGAGCGCGCGCGCCGTCGTCAGCACGACGCCGTAGACGACGCCCCACCTGATGCCGGGCAGCGTCACGCGCCAGAACGTCTGCCACGGGCTCGCGCCGAGCGTCGTCGCGGCCTGCTCTGAGTCGGTGCCGAGCTCGCGCAGCACGGGGATCGTCTCGCGGGCCACGAACGGCAACGACACGACCGCGGTCGCGAGCACGATCCCGGGCACCGAGAAGATCACGTGGATGCCGTTTTCCGCGAGCCAGTTCCCGAACCAGCCCGTCTTGCCGTATACGAGGACGAGCGCGAGCCCGACGACGACCGGAGAGATCGCGAAGGGCAGGTCGATCAAGACGCCCAGGATCCCCCTGCCCCGGAAACGGCCTCGCTCGAGCACCAGCGCCATGCCGATCCCGAAGATCGTGTTCAGGGGAACCGCGATCGCAACGACCTCGAGCGACAGCCAGAACGCAGCCTGCGCGTTCGGCGCGGTCACGGCGCTCCACACGGGCCCGATGCCGTGTTCGAAGGTCCGATAGAAGATCATCGCCACCGGCGCCAGCAGGAGCAGGGCCAGGTATCCGAGAGCGATCGTACGCACGCCGAGTCTCCGTGCTCGCGCGCTGCGCGCATCGGCTTGCTCGGAGCCGCGCCTCGGCGCGCGCCGCGCTGCGCCGATGCCCGCGGCGGGTGAAATGCTCATTGCTCCCTGGCCGCTAGAGGACATGCCGCGACTGCCGATGGGAGACGAAGCTCAGGAATCCGAGGACGAGGAGCGCGACGAACAGCAGCGCGACCGACACCGCTGCCGCGGTCGGGAGGCTTTCGTTCTGGATCTGGCCGAAGATGTAGACCGAGCCGACCTCCGTCTTGAACGGGAGGTTCCCCGTGATCAGCACCAGCGAGCCGAACTCGCCGAGCGCACGGGCGAAGCTCAGCGCCACGCCCGAGATGATCGCCGGCGCCAGGGCCGGAACGACGATGCGCCTGAGCACCGTCAGCGGGCGCGCCCCCAAGGACGCTGCCGCCTCCTCCATCGAAACGTCGAGCTCGAGCAGCACGGGTTGGACCGACCGAACCACGAAGGGCAGCGTCACGAACAGCAGCGCCAGCCCGACGGCCGCCCGCGTGAAAGCCACGTCCACGCCGACCGGGCTGCCTTTCCCGTACAGCGAGAGCAGGACCAATCCCGCGACGATCGTGGGCAGGGCAAAGGGAAGGTCGATCAGCGCGTTGACGACCTTCTTGCCCGGGAACTCGTCGCGGACGAGAACCCAGGCGATGAGCGTCCCGAAGATGGCGTTGATCACGACGACGATCGCTGAGGCCGCCAGCGTCAGCTTGATCGCGGCGAGCGCCTCGGGGCTCGTGATCTCACGCCAGAAGGCGCTCGCCCCGCCGCTGCCGGCCTTGGCGAGCAGCGCTGCGATCGGGAGCAGCACGAGCGCGGTCAGGTAGATGCCGAGCAGGCCCTTGCCGAGCACGCCCGACCCGCGGCCGCCCACCAGGGGCAGCCGCCGGTCTCTGATCGCCAGCGTGTCGGGGCTATTTGGCAGTGGAGACCCCAAGCGACTGCTCGATCTTCGTGACGATCCCCTTTTCCGGATCGAAGAACTGCTTCGTGGCTGCCTTCCATCCACCGACCGCGTCGATCTTGAAGAGCCCCGTCGGGGTGGGGAACTTGGCAGCCGCAGGCACGCCGGCGATCACCGGCCGGTACCCCTTCGCCGCCCAGGTTGCCTGCGCGGCCGGGGAGAGCAGGTACTCGGCGAACTGCTTCGCGGTCGCGCTGGAGCCGACCACGGCGACCGGGCTCTCGATCAGCAGAGTGTTCGTCGGGATCAGATAGTCGATTTCCGCTCCCTTCTTGCGAGCCGCGATCGCTTCGTTCTCGTAGCCGAGCAGCACGTCGCCCCTGCCCGCCACGAACGTCTGCAGCGAGTTCCGCGCGGAGCTGTCCTGGCTGACGACTTTGTGGAACAGCTGGGTCAGGTAGGCCTGGGCCTGCGCAGGCGTCTTGCCTTCCTTTAGCTGCGCGCCGTACGCCGCCATGATGTTCCACCGCGCCCCGCCCGACGTGAACGGGTTCGGCGTCACGACCTGGACCCCGGGCTTGAGCAGGTCCGCCCATCCAGCGATGTGCTTGGGGTTGCCCTTGCGGGTCATGAACACCACGACCGAGTTCGTCACGAAGCCGTGCGTCGCGTTCTGGTTCCAGGTGGGCGAGACGAGGTTCGCCTTCACGAGCCGTTCGACGTCCGGTTCGAGCGAGAAGTTGACGACGTCCGCGTGTTGGCCATTGGTCACGGCGCGGCTCTGTTCGCCGGAGCCTCCGTAGGACTGGCTGAAGCTCACGCCCTTGCCCTGCGGCGTCGCCTGGAACGCGGGGATCAACGTTTCGTAGGCACCCTTCGGGGTCGAGTAGGCGACCAGGGCCACGTTCTTGCCTGCCCCGCTCGACGATCCGCATGCAGCAAGAGTCAGCATGGAGGCGAGCAGGGAGGCGGCGATGGCAAGTGTGCGAGTAGGCATAGTCACTTTCTGGACGAAGGACACCGATATAATCGAGATTGTAAAGTCTATCCAGATTACGGAGTTTGTGGGGTGGAGGGGCGTCGGTCGTCGCAGGGGGCTCGCCCGGAGCGTGTAACGTGGCCGCGTGGGGTACTCTGTAAGTGCCATAAACGTGCGCCTACCCAGGATCGAGACGGTGGTGTTTGCCGCCGCCTGACCTCCTGGGACGGCACCCTCATCGCCCAAAAGGAGAGCCCGCCTCAATGTCCACAGCACCACCAGTCACGAGCGCAGGCGCCGAGGCCGTGGAGGCGATCGCCAACGCGGCCAACCAGGACGTGACGTTCTCGATGGAGCTGACGCAGGACCAGAAGGACATCCGCGACTGGGTGCACGGGTTCGCCGCTGATGTCGTCCGCCCGGCCGCTCACGAGTGGGACGAGAAGGAGCAGACGCCGTGGCCGATCATCCAGGAGGCCGCCAAGATCGGTCTCTACGGCTTCGAAGGCCTGGCGCAGTTCTTCGCCGACCCGACCGGGCTGACGCTGCCGATCGTCAACGAGGAGCTGTTCTGGGGAGACGCCGGGATCGGCATGTCGATCATGGGCACCTCGCTCGCCGTCGCCGCCATCTTCGGGCAGGGCTCGGGCGAGCAGATCGGCGAGTGGATCCCGCGGTGCTTCGGCACACCTGAGGAGGTGAAGGTCGCCGCCTTCTGCGCCTCGGAGCCGAACGCCGGGTCGGACGTCTCGGCCGTGCGCACCCGCGCGAAGTTCGACGAGAGCACCAACGAGTGGGTCATCAACGGACAGAAGGCCTGGGCGACGAACGGCGGAATCGCCGACGTGCACGTCGTGATCGCGACCGTCGACCCGGAGCTCGGCTCCCGCGGTCACGCCGCCTTCGTGGTGCCGATGAGCGAGGCCAAGGGGATCTCGCAGGGCAGCAAGGTCTCGAAGCACGGCCTGCGTGCGTCGCATACGGCCGACGTCTTCCTTGACGACTGCCGCGTACCCGCCGGCTACGTGCTCGGCGGAAAGGAGAAGCTCGACGAGCGCGTCGCGCGTGTCCGCGAGGGCAAGAAGAACAAGTCACAGGCGGCCATGTCGACGTTCGAGGCCTCGCGGCCCACGGTCGGGGCTCAGGCCCTCGGGATCGCCCGCGCCGCCTACGAGTACGCGCTCGAGTACTCCAAGGAGCGCGAGCAGTTCGGCCGCAAGATCATCGAAAACCAGTCGATCGCCTTCACGCTTGCGCGCATGAAGATGGAGATCGACGCCGCGCGCCTGCTCGTGTGGCGCGCCTCCTGGATGGGGCGCAACCAGCATCCCTTTGAAAATGCCGAGGGCTCGATGAGCAAGCTGAAGTCCGGCGAGGTGGCCGTCTGGGTCACCGAGCGCGCAATCCAGATCCTCGGCGGCAACGGCTACACGCGCGAGTTCCCGGTCGAGCGCTGGCACCGCGACGCGAAGATCTACGACATCTTCGAGGGCACCGCCGAGATCCAGCAGCTCGTGATCGCACGGGCGATTTCGGGGATACAGATCAAGTAGGCGCAGCTGCGGGCCTTTCGGCGGCCCGTGCCCCTGCGTGCGCCGCCGCTGAAACGCCACGACCCCCCGGCTGGTCAGTCGGCAGAAGAGGGTCGCCCCAGCAGTTGCGCCGGTTCTACCCGTTTCGCGTCGGCGCGGCCGAGGTAGCCATCGGGGAGCCTCGAGCCCTTCGTCCCGTTTCCGGGCTGTAGACGGCCGGAGACGTCCACACGGCGCGAGATGATTCGTGCGTGGGAACAAGTGAGGGTTCCGACGTTCGTCCCGCGCGGAGAGAGGGGTAGCCAGGTGGGTGTGCTCGCGGCGGTCTTCAATCTGAACCATGCACCGCACGTGGTGCATTGGCATTTCTTTCAAATGTCGGTACCAAACATCGTCGTGATCGCGGTGATGCTGGCGGTGTTCGCCCTGGCGATCGCGCTGCCCTTCCCGGGCGCAGCGCGCAGGCGGCGGAGCGGATCATGAGCGCCGTGCCCACCCCTAGGACCTCTTGGACCACCCGCGTGCGGGAAGCGGCGGTGGCTGTGCTCCCTCCCGAGAAACTGCTGCCCGACAGCCAGCCGACCTATGTCGCGTCGTGGATCTACGTCTTCGGCGTGGCGAGCATCGCATCGCTGGTCGTGATCATTGGCTCGGGCACCATCCTGGCGCTGAAGGGACCGGCTTGGTGGCACTACACCGGCGTCGGGCACTTCTTCAACGGCATCCACATGTGGTCGGTGCTGCTGTTCTTCTTCGTGATGGTCATCCACTTGTGGGGCAAGTACTGGATGGCCGCGTGGCGCGGCGGACGCGCGCGGGTATGGGTCACGGGCGCCGTCACGTTCCTGATCGCGATACCGACCGCGCTCACCGGCTATGTCTCCCAGCAGAACTTCGATGCGCAGTGGATCTCCACGCAAGCGAAGGACGCGATGAACGCGGTCGGAGTCGGCGCGTTCTTCAATGTCACCAACTTTGGCCAGATGTACAGCTACCACGTTCTGCTGCTCCCGGTCGCCGTGGTCGCGCTCGTGATGGCGCACGTGCTGCTCGTGCGTCGTCACGGCGTGGTCCCGCCGTTTGACCTCGAGAAGCGTGGCTTTGCGCGCCCCTCCGTCGCTGATGGCGCCGGTGCCCCGCCCTCCTCGGCCGCATCGTCGTCGACCGGAGCGCCGTCATGAGCCGTTTGGGCCGGCTGCTTCGCTCCCGCGACGAAACGCATCCTTGGA
>DASZIU010000070.1:0-52841 GCA_035948815.1 Solirubrobacteraceae bacterium
GGATCGAGTACGCCGACGACACCACTGTGCTGCGTGGCCAGATTGCAAATCTCCGGCGCAAGATCGAGCCCGATGCGGGGCCGCGTCGACACTACGTTCGGACGGAGCCGGGGATCGGCTATCGGTTCGACCCCAGGTAACCGCTCCTCACGAAGCTGGACATCACCGACCCCACGCCGGGCGCCGCTTACTAGTCACCCTCGGCGGTCGGACGATGATCAAGGCGCCCAGCAAGCGCAGTCGTGACGAGTCTCGCGCTTGGGTGGTCGCCTCAGAACCGCATGTTCGGCGTGTACGAAATCTGTACGCCGGGAGCGCGATTCGGTACACGCCCTGTACGGACGTGACCACACAATGACGGTCGTGGACGCAGTCGCGATTCTACTCGCCGTCATATTCGTCGCCCTCATGCTGGCGGCGATCAAAGGCATTGATCGCATATGAGCGTGTCACTCCCCGTCGCTTCATTTGTGGCTCACATGAGCGGAGCGGACTTCTTCGGGCTGCTCGTCTCGGTGGTCGTGATCCTCTATCTCCTCTATGCGCTCCTGCGCGGTGAGAGGTTCTAGCGCATGACACTTGGGGGGTGGACTCAGGCAGTTGTGTTCTTCGCCATCCTGGTGGCCATTACACCCCTGCTGGGCGCGTACATGGCACGGGTGTATACCGGCGAGCAGGTGTTGCTGGCGCGCGTGTTTGGTGGATTCGAGCGAACGATCTACCGCGGCATTCGCGTCGACTCGCGCAAGGCGCAGGACTGGAAAGCCTACGCGGCGAGTGTGCTTCTGTTCTCGCTGGCCGGGTGGCTGCTGCTGTACCTCATCCTGAGGACACAGACGGTCCACCCCTTCAATCCCGAAGGCTTTCACTCCGCACCATGGAATGTGACGTTCAACACCGTCACCTCGTTCCTCACGAACACCAACTGGCAGTACTACAGCGGCGAGACGACGATGACGTACTTCAGTCAGATGGCGGGGCTGACGGTGCAGAACTTCGTCTCCGCCGCCGTCGGCATCTGCGTCGCCGTGGCCCTGATCCGCGGAATCGTCGGTCGCAGCGGCAAGGGGCTTGGCAACTTCTGGCAGGACCTGGTGCGGACTGTCCTGTATGTCCTCCTCCCGATCTCGGTGATCGCCGCGCTGGTGTTCGTCTCACAAGGGGTGATCCAGACCTTGGGCCACTATCTGAGCTTCACCGGCCCGACTGGGCTGAGCGGACACATAGCGATGGGGCCGGTCGCTTCTCAGGAGGCGATCAAGAACCTGGGCACGAATGGTGGCGGGTTCTTCAACACCAACGCGGCGCACCCGTTCGAGAACCCCACCGGCCTGACGAACGTCCTCGAGCCGTTGCTCATGCTCGCGATCCCGGCGGCGCTAACCGCTACCTACGGCCGCATGGTGGGGAGCCGCCGTCAGGGGTGGGCGCTCTTCGCAGCGATGACGGTCATGTTCGCCGTCGGCTTCTCGGTCCTCTATGCGGCCGAGGTGCACGGCTCGCCGGCACAGCACGCGGCGGGTCTGCACACCGTCGCGACCCATGGCTCACTCGGAGGAAACCTGGAAGGCAAGGAGGTGCGCTTCGGCACAGGCGGATCGGCGCTTTTTGACACCACGGCCACCGCCACCTCGACGGGCGCCGTGGACTCGTCGTTCGACTCGCTGACCGGGCTCGGGGGCGCCGTGCCCATGGCGAACCTCGGGACCGGAGAGGTGATCTTTGGCGGCGTCGGCAGCGGCCTCTACGTGATGCTCCTCTACGCCCTGATAGCCGTGTTCATCGGCGGCCTGATGGTCGGGCGAACTCCGGAGCTGTTGGGGAAGAAGATCGAGGCGAGAGAGATCAAGCTCGCCACACTCGGAATTCTGATCACCCCCCTCACGGCGCTCGCCGCCACCGCGATCGCCATCGCCGACCATGCCGGCCGCGTCTCGATCTTCAACACGGGACCGCAGGGGTTCTCAGAGACGTTCTATGCCTACCTGTCACAGGCCAACAACAACGGTTCGGCGTTCGCGGGCTACACGGGCTTCATCCAGCCCAACGCCGGCAGCGTCGGCTCACACGGGATTACCTTCGCGGACCTGCTCGGCAGCTTCAACCTCGCCTTCGCGCGATATGCGCCGATCCTGTTTGTCCTTGCGGTCGCCGGTTCGCTCGCTGGCAAGCGGGTAAGCCCGGCGGGCCTCGGCACCATGCGCACCGACAATCCGACGTTCGTCGTGCTGCTCCTCGGCGTGATCCTCCTGGTCGGTGCGCTCACCTTCTTCCCCGCACTGATCCTTGGGCCGATCGTCCAGGCGCTGACAGGACATCTCTACTGAAATGGACATTCGTCGCAACACCATCGCCGCCGCGCTTTCGATGATCGTCATGACCGTGGTGCTCGGCATCGCCTATCCGCTGGCCATCACCGGTATCAGTCAAGTGACGTTTCCCGGAAACGCGAACGGGCAACAGGTCCACCGCGCCGGCAGGCTAGTGGGTTCGAAACTCATCGGCCAGAACTTCGGCACGGCAGTGCTCGAAAAGAACGGCAAGCCGAAGGAAGTAAAAGGCGCGGTGGTGACCGAACCCGACCCGCGTTACTTCCAGACGCGCCCCTCTGCCACTGAAGGTGGGGCGGACAACGCCGCGTCGAGCACGTTCTCGAACCTGGGCCCGAACAGCATCAAGGCCGAGGAAGGGGACGCTGAACGAATCAAGGAATACCTCGCGCTGAACAAGCCCTACGATCCGACCCTCACGGTCGCAGGGATCCCGGTAGACGCGATCAACACGTCGGCATCGGGCTTTGACCCCGAAATCTCGGTGGCAAACGCCGACGTCCAGGCCCACAGAATCGCTGCCGTGCGCCGGCTTTCGTTCTCGCGCGTGACGGAACTCATCGCCAAGTACACCAGCGACCGTTCGCTCGGCGTCTTTGGTGAGTCAGGCGTGAACGTGCTCGAACTCAACCTCGCGCTTGCGCGCATGTCGGGAGGCCGCTGATGTCCGTAGCTGCAAGCTCCGAGCGAAAGTCGATCTCTCTGTTTCAGCGAGAGATCGTGACCCGCGCCCTCCTCGACAGCCTCATCAAGCTCGATCCCCGTGTGCAAGTGCGAAATCCCGTGATGTTCGTCGTCGAGATTGGCGCCGTGCTGACCACGGTGGCCTGGCTGATACAGGTCGGTGGTGGAAAGCCGCTCGGGGGCGGGCACGACCCGGCGTGGTTTACCTTCACCGTCTCGATTTGGCTGTGGTTGACGGTGGTGTTCGCAAATATCGCGGAGGCGTTCGCCGAGGGGCGCGGTCGCGCGCAGGCCGACGCGCTGCGTGCAATGCGCAAGGAGACGGTCGCCAAACTGCGCAACGGCGCGACCATGCCCGCGTCGCAACTGCAGCGTGGCGACATCGTCGTCGTGCAGGTCGGGGAGCTGATCCCCGGCGACGGAACGGTCATCGAGGGCATCGCCACCGTGGACGAGTCAGCGATCACGGGTGAGTCGGCTCCGGTCATACGCGAGTCCGGGGGGGATCGAAGCGCCGTGACCGGGGGCACACGCGTGAACTCCGACCGGATCGTGGTGGAGATCACCCAGGAGCCCGGGCATTCCTTCCTCGACAGGATGATCGCGCTCGTCGAGGGGGCACAGAGGCGCAAGACGCCGAACGAGATCGCACTCGGGATCCTGCTCGCAGCGCTGACGCTCGTCTTCATTGTCGTCGTCGCCACACTGCGCCCGTTTGGCCTGTTCGCGCAGACAAGCATCTCCGAGACGACGCTGGTCGCGCTCCTGGTGGCGTTGATTCCAACGACAATCGGGGCGCTGCTCTCGGCAATCGGGATCGCCGGGATGGACCGGCTTGTGCGTCGCAACGTGCTCGCCCTCTCCGGGCGCGCGGTTGAGGCCTCCGGCGACGTCGATGTCCTCTTGCTCGACAAGACCGGGACGGTCACGCTCGGAAATCGACAGGCCTCCGAGTTCATCCCGATGCCCGGCGTCGAGGAGGCAGATCTCGCGGAGGCCGCGCAGCTTGCCTCGTTGGCGGATGAGACGCCCGAGGGTCGCTCGATCGTGGTGCTCGCGAAGTCCTACGGTATCCGCGAGCACGACATGGGCTCTGCCGGGGCTGAGTTTGTTCCGTTCACGGCGGAGACGCGCATGAGTGGCGTGAATCTCGACGGTCAGCAGCTCCGCAAGGGCGCTGGTGACGCGATCATCCAATTCGCCGAACGGGAGGGCGGGCAGGCTCCCCCCGAGCTCGTCGCCCAGCTCGACCGCATTGGGCGCGAGGGCGGCACACCCCTCGCCGTCGCACGCAACAGCCAGATCCTTGGCGTCGTCTACCTGAAGGACACAATCAAGGAGGGCATCCGCGAGCGCTTCGACCAGCTGCGCGCGATGGGCATCCGGACCGTGATGGTCACCGGCGACAACCGCCTCACTGCCGCCAAGATCGCCGAGGAGTCGGGTGTCGACGATTTTCTCGCCGAAGCCACACCCGAGGCGAAGCTCGCGCTGATCCGCGAGCGCCAGCACGAGGGCTATCTCGTGGCGATGACCGGTGACGGGACCAACGATGCTCCCGCCCTTGCCCAAGCCGACGTGGGCGTCGCGATGAACACAGGAACTCAGGCCGCGCGCGAGGCGGGGAACATGGTTGACCTCGACTCCAACCCGACGAAGCTGATCGAGATCATCGAGGTCGGCAAGCAGCTGCTGATCACCCGTGGCGCACTCACGACGTTCTCGATCGCAAACGACGTCGCCAAGTACTTCGCGATCCTGCCGGCGATCTTCATCTCGACGTACGCCGCGAGCGCCGGCGCGAAGGGGCCGCTCCACGTCCTGAACGTCATGAGCCTCGGCGACCCGAGCTCGGCGATCGCCTCGGCGGTGATCTTCAACGCGCTGATCATTCCGGCGCTGATCCCGCTGTCACTGAAGGGAGTCCGCTACCGCCCGATCGGCGCGAGCGCCCTGCTGCGACGCAACCTCTGGATCTACGGACTCGGCGGCATCATCACCCCGTTCGTCGGGATCAAGCTCATCGACCTGGTCATCCACAACCTGCTCGGCGCATGAGGGGCGCGAGCGCCGTGATACCCGCACCGCTCCCCGGCCGGCGTCGCCGGCATCTCCGAGTGGCCTGGCTGTCCGCGCGCCTCCGCGCTCACTCGCTCGACTTCCAGCTCGGTGCCGGCGTCCCACCATGGCAGTCGCCGACGCTCGCCGCCCGAGCGCGGCAGCTGACCAGCGAGCGCAACCGCGACACGCTCGCCCGCTCCTTGGAGCGTCTGGTCGAGCTGGCCGAGGAGCCGCGGTCGCCCTACAGAACCTCGGTCGTTCCGCCCTGTCGCCCACAAGTCCGCGAGGCACGCCCCCTGCTGCTTGCGATGGCCCACCGCCTGCGCGCACGCGAACCGGTGAGCGCGCACGGCGTCGCTCGCCTGAACGACATCCTCACCGACGGATCCGGGCCCTGCTACGTCCCGAGTCGCCCTGATGCGCTGAGGCTGGATCTGGAAATCATCGACAAGCTGCTCGATGTGCCGGACTGACCGAACCTCACGAGCTCACACGATCTGCGTGCGACGTCCGGACCGATCGGCTCCCCAACGATGAGCCCGGCTGACGCTGGAGCGCCCCGATCTACCCCGCGATGAGCGAGCGGCGCGGCCACCACAAGATCCTGCTCGGGATGGCGGCCGGCGTCGGCAAGACGTTCCGAATGCTCCAGGAGGGCCACGTCGAGCACGAGCGCGGGCGCGACGTCGTCGTCGGATTGGTCGAGACCCATGGGCGCCTTGACACAGCCTCACTTCTGACCGGGTTCGAGGTGGTGCCGCGCCGCCATGTCGTCTACCGCAAGATCCCGCTCGACGAGATGGACCTCCCCGCGATCCTGCGGCGTGCGCCGGAGGTCTGCCTCATCGACGAGCTGGCCCACACCAATGCGCCCGGCGTCGAGCACACGAAGCGCTACGAAGACGTCGGGGATGTCCTCGACGCCGGCATCGACGTCACCTCGACCCTCAACGTCCAGCACCTCGACTCGCTCAACGACAGCATTGCCGAGCTGACGGGGATCACCGTACGGGAGACGGTGCCTGACCTCGTGCTCACCTCAGCCGACGAGGTCGTGCTTATCGACGTCTCCCCCGAGACGCTCCTCGACCGATTGCGCGCGGGCAAGGTCTACCCGCCCACGCAGGTCGACGAGGCCCTCAACCACTTCTTTCGCATCGAGACGCTCGCCGCGCTCCGCGAGATCACGTTACGCCAGCTCGCCCAGGAGGTTGAGGCCAAGCGCGTCGACATCGACGTCGTCGGGGCGAGCGACGAGCTGCTCGTGCACGACGCTCCACAGGCCGTAGGCGAGCGTCTCATGGCCCTCGTCGAGCCGTATCCCGGCTCCCAACGGCTGGTGCGTCGTGCGTGGCGATCGGCACAGCGACTGGGGTCCGATCTTGACTTACTCTGGGTCAAGCCTCCGGTCGCGTCGCTCAGCGCCGAGCAGGAAGCCACGCTCACCGCCCTGCATCAGCTCGCGTCGATGCTCGGTGCGAAGCTCCTGATCGAGGAGGCCGACGAAGTGCCCGCGACCGTTGCCCGCGTCGCCACCGAACACGGCACGACCTACATCCTCATGGGCCGCTCTCGCCGACCTCGCGGACTGAACCGATTGCGCATCCCGTTCGCGCAACAACTGACGGAACTCCTACCGGGTGTGGATGTGCGGATCGTCGCCGATCGCGCCCTCCGCGATGAGCCCACGTGATGACCGTTGACCGCCGGAGCGTGACGCAGGAGTCGAGAGGTCTGCGAGTCAAGTCGCCTGTGGTTGGATCAGCTCGAGCAGGTTGCCCTCCGGGTCGCGTACGTAGGCGAAGCGTGCTCCCGGCTGCACCGCGGGTCCGGGCGGCGAGACAGACTCTGCGCCCACCGCCGACAGGGTTGCGAACGTCTGATCGAGATCTTCGACTTCGAGCGCCCAGTGGCCGTAGCCACGAGTAAGGGCTGCCTCCAAAGGGTCGTGGAACGTGCGGGCGGTTGAGCCCTCGCGCTCGATCAACTCGATGCGCAGGCCGTTGGCGGCGCGGAGCACGACGGTCCTGACACGTGGTTCGGGGAGCTCGAAGTGCTCGACCACCTCATCGAGTCCAAGTGCTTGCTGATACCACCGTTGCTGCGCGTCGAGGTCCGCGACCGACAGACCTATGTGATGGGAACGAGCGATGACTGACATGGCGTGACCCTCCGGTTCGTTTTGCAAGGCAATCTAGACGTTGTCTAGAATCTTGTCAATGTCTGGATCGAGGGGTATGATTGGCGCGTGGCCGATCCACGAAAGCGCTACCACCACGGCGATCTGCGGGCAGCGCTGTTGGCGAGCGCGGAGAGCAAGCTCTCCCGGGAGGGGGCGCACACGCTGTCGCTGCGCGAGCTCGCCCGCGAGGTCGGTGTCAGCCACGGCGCGCCGCGGGAGCACTTTCAGAACAAGCAGGCTCTGCTCGACGCCCTCGCCGAAGCCGGATTCGATCGCCTCGGGCAGGAACTGGAGGCGACGATGGCGGGCGACGAAGGCAGCTTCACCGAGCGGCTGACGGTCTTCGCGCAGACCTATGTGCGCTTCGCGAGCCGCCAGCCAGCCCTGCTCGAGCTCATGTTCGCCAGCCTGCACCGGCCCGGAGCCGACCCGTCGCTGCGCGAGGCCAACGACCGAGCGTTCGCAGCCCCGATCGCGCTCATCGCAAGCGCTCGAGCCAACGGCGAGATCGTCGACGATGATCCTGACCGCGTGGCAATGGCCGTACTCGCCACGCTACAAGGACTCGCCTGGCTAGCCAACAGCGGCATCGTCGGCGATCGCCCGATCGACACCGTCGTCGCCGTGACGATCGAGATGCTGACCCGCGGCCTAAAGCCAACACCCTCCTGACACCAAGGCTGTGGCGGGCTCCGTTCGACCGCAGCACAAGGCTCCAAGGGAGCCGCCTGCTCACAAGATCACCTAGGTTAAGCGATGTTGCCTCACCCGGCCCGATGAGAGGTGGCGCGCATGATCCAGTTCCAGACGGAGGCAAGGTGACCGCAATGGCTACGGTGCTGTGTGTCCTGTATGACGACCCGGTCGACGGATACCCGCCGTCGTATGCACGTGACGACGTGCCCAGGATCGAGCGCTACGACGGCGGCCAGACCACGCCGACCCCGTCTGCGCTGGGCTTCACTCCGGGTGAGCTCGTCGGCTGCGTGTCTGGCGAGCTGGGCTTGCGCGAGTTCCTCGAGAGCGCGGGGCACGAGCTGATCGTGACCTCCGACAAGGAGGGCCCCGACTCTGTGTTCGAGCGCGAGCTACCGCGGGCCGATATCGTCATTTCCCAGCCCTTCTGGCCGGCGTACATGACCAAGGATCGATTCGCCAAGGCGCCGAACCTGAAGCTCGTCGTGACGGCGGGCATCGGCTCCGACCACATCGACCTGGAGGAGGCGATCGCGCGCGGCGTCACAGTGGCCGAGGTCACCTACTCGAACAGCATCAGCGTGTCCGAGCACGTGGTCATGATGATCCTGGCGCTGGTGCGCAACTACATCCCTTCCTACCAGTGGGTGCTCGACGGCGGTTGGAACATTGCCGATTGCGCGTCGCGCTCCTATGACTTGGAGGGGATGCAGGTCGGCACAGTGGCGGCCGGTCGCATCGGTGCGGCGGTGCTGCGGCGGCTAAAGCCGTTCGACGTGGGTCTGCACTACACGGACCGCCATCGCCTGCCCGAGGACGTCGAGCGCGAGCTGGGCGTCACCTTCCATGCCGACCCTGCTTCGATGGTCGAAGTGTGCGACGTGGTGACGATCAACGCCCCGCTTCACCCAGAGACCGAAAACCTGTTCGACGACGAGATGCTTGCGAGGATGAAACGCGGCGCCTACCTGATCAACACCGCGCCGGGCAAGATCTGCGACCGCGACGCGGTCGTGCGGGCGTGCGAGAGCGGCCGGCTCGCCGGCTACGCGGGTGACGTGTGGTTCCCCCAGCCGCCGCCGAGCGACCACCCGTGGCGGTCGATGCCACACCACGGCATGACACCGCACATCTCCGGCACGAGCCTGTCGGCGCAGGCCCGCTACGCCGCGGGCACGCGCGAGATCCTTGAGCGCTGGTTCGACGGCCGCCCGATCCGCGACGAGTACCTGATCGTCGACGGCGGCAAGCTCGCCGGCACGGGCGCGCACTCCTATAGCGCGGGCGACAGCACCGGCGGCTCAGAGGAGGCAACGCGATCCGCGCCGAATTGAGCCAGGCGCCCTACTCCCCTTCAACACGGTTGGTTTTGCATGACGACGGCGTCGCTTCTCGGCGACAAGCCCGTTAACCGCATCGGCTTCGGCGCCATGGAGCTCGCCGGCGCCGGGGTCTTTGGGACTCCGCGCGACTCGGACGCGGCCCGCGCGGTCCTGCGCCGCGCGGTCGAGCTCGGCGTCGACCACATCGATACCGGCCGAGTACGACGGCCCAGACGTCGTCAACGGGCTGATCCGTGAAGCGCTGCGCCCCTACCCGGAGAGCCTGAGGCTCGTCACGAAGATCGGCCGGCGCCGCGACGACACCGGCGCCTGGCTCATGGTGGTCACTGACCACGCGCCGAGGCGAGCGGCCACGGAGTCGCACGATCGACCGATGACCCGGTTTCGACACGCGTCGGCGTTTCGTTTTGCGGCGTTTGGGTAGTCATGTGCCGCTGGTTGGCAACCAATAGGGGACGGGGGAGTGCAACGATGAGCTCTAGGCGCCTGTGGACCGATGTCGAGGCTAGCAACAAACATCGCCCGCGGGCGTCGCTTCGCCGTCTGACGAGGCGAGACGGTCCGACGCCAGCCAGAGGCGTCTCACTGCGCAGGCTCCTGACGCGAGCGCTATCGCTCGCTGTGTTCGTTGCCGGGTTCGCCGTGTCCGATGCCCAAGCCACGGTGAGTTTGTGCAACGTCCCGATCACGATGAGCGATGGGAACGTGCTGCGCGCAAATATTTTTCTGCCGTCCACGACGGGCCATTTCCCGACGGTACTCACGGCCACGGGTTACAACAAGGATGCCGCAAACCCGACCGGCCAGGACTGCTCGGGCTCCCAGGCAATCGCCGGTGACGAACCAGGGCTCACCGAAAAAGGCTTTGCGGTGATGGTGTTTGACGATCGCGGCACGGGCTCCAGCGGCGGCAAATGGGATTCCTGGGGGCAGCGCACGCAGGAAGACTACAAGGAGGTCCTGAGCTGGATCCAGTCTCAGTCCTGGTCGAACTCGACCGTGGCGAGCACTGGCGGCTCGTACATGGGCATCAGCTCTCTGCTGCTCGCGGAGGCCGACGCCACCCGTGTGGCAGAAGGCAAGCCGCGCGCGGTCAAGGCCGTCTGGGCCGACATTCCGATGGCCGACGCCTATCGCGATGTCACGTTCCAGGGTGGCTCCATCAACTCGAGCTTCATCCCGCTTTGGCTGGGGCTTGTCGGCACACTGTCAGCCCTCCCGCCCTCATCGACGAGCGCAAACCCGCAGGAAGCCGCATCGATCTATCTCGAACACCTCCTCAACAACATCGAATTCAGCGGCGAAAAGGTCGTCGGGTCCACACTCGGGCACGAATCCTCCTTTGACGGCCCGTTCTACCGGCTGCGCTCTCCCGTCGTGCGGGCGGGCGAAATCCGCGTACCGGTCGTGATCCAGGGCGGATGGTGGGATCTCTTCCAGCGGGGCGAGCCGCTCCTCTGGGAATCCCTCCGCCACTCGCCCGATCGCGTGCTCTTCATGTCGCCGCACTACCACGTCGGTTCAGGCCCGGCGATGGAAGACCCCAAGCTCAAGGAAAAGTGGTTCGCCCACTGGCTGCAGGGAACCAACAACGGGGTCCAGCGGACCCCCAAGGTCAACCTGTATCCCATCAACGGCAGTCACTGGGAACACTTCACACGCTTTCCCGTGCCGGAAACCAACTATCAACGCCTGCATCTGAGCGGCGAACCATCTGGCTCCTCGCCGGTTTCACTGCACGACGGGTCGTTGAGTGCCAGCACGCCGACGACCGACGGCGGAGAGCAGGCGCCGCTGCTCCCCGCCTCGAGCCCGTGCTCGCGGGAGACGGCGCAGTGGACGGCCGGTGCGGCCTCGACACCAGTGTGCGACACCAACAACAGCACCTACGAGGCGTCGTCGCTCACGTACACGACCGCGCCGCTGCAGGCGGACACGAAGCTCACCGGCCTCACCACCGCCAACCTGTGGGCCCAACTGAGTACGACCGACGCGACGCTCGTCGCGGTGCTCAGCGATGTTGAACCATCCGGGGCATCGAACGAGCTGACGGCAGGCTTCCTGATGGCAAGCCAGCGGGCCGTCGACAAGAAGCTGTCGACATACGCGCCTGAACGGCTGATGATCAGACCCTGGCACCCGTTCACCAAAGCGAGCCAGCAGGCGGTGACACCGAACCAGCCGACCGAATACAAGGTCGAGATCTACCCGACGTCGGCGATCATCAAATCGGGTGACCGACTGCGGCTGACCATCGGCACAGCAAACACGTTCTCGTCTGCGCCTCCGCTGCCGACACTGGGAAGCGAGCTCGGCGGTACCATCACCGTGCTGCACGGCAGCCGCTACGACTCGAACCTGCTGGTGCCGATCGCCCCGTAGGAGCGCACACTGGGAGCATCTCCCCAAACGCGGATGATCAATCCCTTGGCGGCTCAGATTCGCCGGCCGGCGCCGTCGATCTCGGCTGGTTGCGATTCGTGACTCTGCGGAGCGGGAGGTGTACCGCTCGCCGACTGGGTCTTACGTCGGTCGCGGCATTCTCGCCGCGAGATTGCACTAGGCGCTCCTCGGCGCGCAGGAGCTCGCGGACGAGACGGACGTTGCGAAAGCTCCGCGGCTTCGGCCGCGACGGGTTGACCGCGCGCTCTCGATCAGGCAACGCGCCAGTCCCATCTCGTCGCCTCACGGGCTGCGTGCAGCGGTCCCTCCAGCAATGGCAGCCACGAACTGAACGCAGTCGACAGCACTGGATCGTCGAACCACTGCGTGGTTTGGAGCTCGACGTCGTCTCCTTCAATCAAGAAAACGACGTCGCTTGCAGCGAGGAAGATGGAGCCGCGGAGCACCGAGCCACCCCGAGCTGCCGTGGGCTCGGCCGAGGCGAGCTCTTGCGCACGCTCATAGCACTCTGGTCTAAGCCTCGCAAGGAGCACTAGGCGTTCCACGTGGCATCGTGCTCCTGGATTTCGGGCTGTTCCTGTTCCCCCCCGGCCCGGGCGTGCCACCAGGCACTTCCTCGTGCACGTATGAGGAATCGCTCCAGGCTGTTTCGTCTCGCCCACAGCTGTCCTTCGATGCCATCCAGCTGCCTTCGCCGCTCGCGCGTAAGCTTCAGCTGGCGTTCGACTTGGTCAAGCGCCTCCGCCTCGAGCTCTACCCTCGCGTCATCGTTATCGGTGTGACGGAGTCGCTCGCGCAGGGCGTTGAGCGCCTCCTCGGCCTCGAGCATGCCACGAGCGCTCGCCTGGGCCCCGTCGAGCAGTTCCGTAAGGCGCGCAGCGATCTCGCCATTGCCTGCCGCCAGCGGCTCCTCCTCAGGACGTCCGGCCGCGCTCACTGGCGCGCCTCGGCCTCGCTCGTCGCGCTCGAAGCCACGTCCGCGACGTCGGGGAAGGGCACGCCGGCGGCGACGATCTTCACCCGAGCTTGCTCGGCGACGCAAAGTTCGACCGGCTGCTCGAGTCGCTGATCGGCGCGGGGGGAGCCATCGACGGTGGCGACGAGTTCATGAAACATCGCGTACGACGTGCGCTTGGGCACGCGCGAGCAGCGTGCGGCTGTCGGCTCTTGCCGCGGCGATCAGGTGGCTCGCATGATCGAAGTCCGTCGGTTGCACCTGCTGAGGGTTCGGCGCAGGGAGCACGATCAGCTCGGACTGACTCGAGTAGCGAGCGATGTCTGCGTTGAGCCTGCCCTCGACCAGTACGCCAAGCCCGTAGATCGCGGTGTCGAGAGCGCCGCGTGGCGCCCGCCCGAGCGGGTTCCATCGCTCCTGCGTTGGAAGCACGTAGATGCGCTCGGCGCCGAGCTCGACGGCGTGTGAGATCGGAGTGTTGTTCGCGACGCCGCCGTCGATCAGACACCGTTCCCCGATCAGCACCGGGGGAAAGATGCCCGGCAGCGCGCTGGCCGCTGCGATGGCGTCGTGCGCCGAGCCCTCGGACAGCAGGACCTCACGGCCCTCGATCACGTCGAATGCGACGACGTGCAGCGGAACTGCGGACTCGGCGAGGTCGTCAAACTGAAGGTGGCGGCGCAACTGCATGCGCAGCGAGCGATCGGGCACCAGGTGATCGCGCTGTCCGCGCAGGCCGCCGACAAGCGCGCTGAGACTCACCGGAAAGAGATCCTCGCGCCGGAGCCGTCGCCACACGCGCGCGAGCTCCTCAGCGGTTTCAGGCGTCTGCGGCCGCGATGCTACGAAGGCCGCGTTGACCGCACCGACGGACGTGGCGACCAGCAAGTCGGGAACCACTCCTCGCTCATAGAGGGCGCCGAGCATCCCGACCTGCAACGCCCCGAGGCTCGCGCCGCCGGAGAGCACGAACGCCGTGTACGGACGACGCCGTCGCGCCGCCCGCTGACGAGGCCTCCGAGGGCGTATCGGCGTGACAGTCGTCGAGCTCATCACCAGCTCCCAGCTGCTGACGCTGTGGCCTTCACCGGCTCAACTTCCCCCGGCGCCGTGAGCCGCCGGACGAGTCGCGCGTAGCGCTCCGCGGCGCGTTCCTCGCGATCGAGCGCCGCGGCGTAAGCGGTGTACCAGGCCGCGGCGTCGCGGCCACGCGCGGATGTCCAGTGGCGATACGCGCGCTCTACCGTGCCGCACTGATCGCGCCACCCCGCGTACGCGTCCATCGCCTGGTTCATCAGCCGCCGGCGCTGTGATCTCAACGTGATGGTGGTCATCTCCAACCTCACTTTTCGCCGTGAGCCCCCTGGGGGACCGTGTGCTTAGGCTGCTCAGGAGATGATCGGTGGTGCAGGGCCAGTTGTCATCGCAGCCAGCGACCAACTGCGGACCCGGCTAGCAGGAACTCTCTGAGTTCCTGCTAGCTGCAAGTGCGTGTCAGGAGATGGCGGCCCGAGAAAGGTCCGTGTCAGCGCTCGAGCGGAAGCTCGACATGCACGGACGTACCCGCGTCGATGGCGCTCTGCACGGCGAGCGTGCCGCCAAGGGCCTCGACGCGATCTTTCAGTCCTGCGAGGCCGGTGCCTCGCGACGAGCTCGCGCCGCCCACGCCGTCGTCGCGAACGTCGAGGCGAAGGACCCCACCGGCCGCCTCTGCCTGGACCCGCACGACCGTTGCGCGAGCATGCTTGTCCGCATTCGTGAGCGTCTCCGAGACGACGAAGTAGGCCGCTACCTCAACCGGGTCGGGGAGTCGCGTCTGCGCTCGCACGTCGAGCTCCACGGGGACCCGGGACCGTCGGGCGAGCGTCTTCAGCGCCGGCGCGAGACCGCCCTGGACGAGGATCGCGGGATGGATCCCGCGTGCGATCTCCCGCAGCTCCTCCTGAACGCTCGCAAGTCCCTCAGCCACCCGGGACACCTCGCCCTTGAGCTCGGTGAGCTCTGATGGCACCGAAGCCTCCGCCGCGCGCAACTCGAGCCCGAGCGACACGAGCCGCTGCTGTGCCCCATCGTGCAGATCTCGCTCGATCCGCCGCCGGGTCGCGTCCGCGGCGGCGACAATGCGCGCGCGGGACGCGGCGAGTTCGGCCCGGCTATCGGCGTTCGCGATAGCCGTCGCTACGAGTTCGGTGAACGAGGCGAGGCGGTCTGCCGTGTCGAGAGGGAGCGGCGGCTCGAGAGTCGAGCCGGCGAACATCATTCCCCAGAGGTGTCCCTGGACGATGATCGGCGCGCCGGCTGCCGAGCGAATGCCAGCGTCGCGCATCTCCTCGCCGAGGGGGCCTGAGGCATGCTCATGGCTGTCGATCCGAGCTGGACGGCCCGTCTGCGCAACGAGCGTCGGGACGTTCTCGCCGCCGAGATCCCACCTCGTACCGGTCGCCCGGACCGCGAGGCCGGTCCGGCTCCAGCTCGCAAGCGCCGTCAGCGCAATGTCCGAGTCGTAGCGAGCCATGCCGGCCAGCTCGGCGGACAGCAGCTGTCCGACCTCTCTGGTGACCGACGTGAACAGCTCCTCGGGTGGCACCGCACGCGCGACGAGCGTCGCGACCCGTCGCAGTGCGGCCTGCTCGTCCGCGAGGCGCGCGAGACGGGCGCGGCTCTCCGCGTTTGCGATCGCGGTAGCCACGAGCTCGGTGAAGGACGCGAGGCGGAGCTCGGTGTCCGGAGGAAGGGGCTGGTCCGGGGCTGGGTTGGCGACGATCACTCCCCACAAGCGACCCTCGACGACGATCGGTGCCCCGACCGACGCCCGGGCGCCCGTGTCGCGAGCGGCGACCCCAATCGGGCCCGAGGCGTCCTCGTAGCTGTCCAGCCGGGCCGGACGGCCTGTCTCGGCGACCAGCGTGGGGACGTTCATTCCGCCGAGCACCCATCGGCTCGGTGTCGGCAGGTAGGGGTCTGAGCCGCTGCTCCAGCTCGTGAGCAAAGTCGCCGTTCCGTCCAACTCGTAGCACCCCATGCTCGACCGCTGGACGCGAAGCAGCTTCCCGACCTCCTCGGTGACTGCTGCAAAAACGTCCTCCGGCGCGGCCGCACCTGCCACCAGCGTCGCAACCCGACGCAGCGCCGCCTGCTCCTCGGCGAGTCCGGCGAGGGAAGCCCGGCCGGCGGCGTGCGCGATCGCGGTCGCCACGAGGTCGGTGAAGGACACGAGGCGCGACTCGGTGTCGGCAGGGAGGGACTCCTCGAGGGTCGAGGCGACGAACATCACTCCCCAGAGACGCCCCTCGACGCTGATCGGCGTCGCGGCTGCCGCGAGAATCCCCACGTCCCGCATGGTTCGACCGATCGGGCCGGAGAGGTCGGCGGTGCCGTCGCATCGAGCCGGCCGTCCGGTCTGCGCGACGCGAGTGGTGACGTTCTCCCCTCCAAGGACCCATCGGCTCCCGGTCGCGGGAAGGGGGTCGCCGGTGCTGCTCCAGGCAGTGAGCTCCGTGACGGTACCGTCGTCCTCATAGCGGCCGATTGCGGCGATATCGGCGGAGAGCAGCTCACCGACCTCCTTGGTGACCGCCGCGAACAGCTCTTTCGCGGCCACCCCGCTGGCCACAAGCGTGGCCACACGCCGCAGCACCGTCTGCTGCTCGGCGAGCCGGGCGAGATCGTCGCGCTCCTTCTCCAGGGAATCGGCCATTGCGTTGAGCGACGCTCGCGGCGCTGACCGACGCGCCGGCGCGCGCGCAGAATGACGGTAGCCGATCGGTCGCCGCGAGCGGGGCCTCAGTCAAGTCGTGCCCGCCGACGAAGAGGCCCTGGTTGTTGCGGTGCCGGTCTGCTCGAGGAGCCGAGCTGCAGGGACCCCCGGAAGCCCTGACGACGCTGCTGCGCGGGGGCCCTGAACCCCCAGTGCGCCGGCGGACTCGAGCTGGGTCCACCGGCGCGCCGGGGGAGTGAAACCCGCCCATTGACGACTGGACAGACCTAAGAGGCCATCCTGGTCTGCTCGACCGGGCGGCCGGCATCGCCGTTGCGTGCGCCTTCAACAGTGAGCGAATGCACCACTCGCTCGGAGCTCAGCTCGTTTGCGGTCAGACCAATCACCGCCAATGCGCCCAGCGCGAGACCGCTGGCCAGCGTCAGGTTCTGCACGGCAGGAAGCGAGAAAACCTGGCTGGCGACAATGGTCCAGGCGCTCACGATCGCGCTCGCGGCGCCGGTCAGGAGCGACGGGACGTGCTTGTAGTAGCGGTAGGTGATGAACAGCGAGACCACGAGCGCGCCGATGCCGACACCGAGCGCGACGTTCGCAATATCGAACAGGGTGAACGAAGTGCTGGCGACGACGAGGAACGCCCCCGCGACGGCAAGCCCTAGCCATGAGAGATAACGGATACGCATGACGACCTCCTTCGGTTTCGATTTCGCTTGACGCGCTGCGTTACTGCGAGCACCGGCGCGAACGTCGTTTGTCGCGCCGACGGAACGTCGCCCGCGCCAGGCTTTTCACCTCACGGTGAAACGATCGCGCTCGCGACGGTCTCTGTCATCGATGCCAGCGACCATTTCCGCCCCCTGCTAGCCGAACTCCGGTAACTCGCGCTAGCTTCAAACGACGTCGCCGTGCGGCTCGCCCGCGCCCCCGGCGGCCCTCGCGCGTTGCGCTGGGCGACGCGAATCCCGCGTGGATGATCCCGGCGGTCGGATCTCCCAGGAGCGGCCGGAGCTCCTCCCGCGCGCATCGTCGCAATTGCGAAGCGCCGTGGCCTGGGGCGCAATCGCGGTTAACTGCAGCCAGTGTGTAGGCGCGAATGCCGACCAGCGGGGGCCTCAAAATGGATGGTGGCCGCATCGACAGGCGCGGCCGCATTCGCGAGACTCGTGGCTGTCCGTCGGACCCCCAGGCCGAGCAGGACGACACCGCGGCGCCCCTCGTCAACCACAAGCTGCCGAATCTCCCCGCTGTGGACCGGGGGGCGCCGCGAGCGCGTTGGTGAAGCAAGCGGATCCGGAGCGAGGCCCGAAAGGGCGTGAGAAGGGTCCACGCGGAGCAGTGCGGTGCCGATAAACGTACTCGGCGAGGCGACCGCTGGGCTCGGGAGCGCGTGATGGCCGATAATGCTCGCCGTGAGCGTGAGTCGCACACGCGTTGTGTTGGCGGATGACGAAGTTCTCCTGCGTGAAGGCCTTGCGGGGCTTCTCGAGCGGTCGGGTTTCGAGGTCGTCGGCCAGGGCGGAGACGGCCCCGAGCTGATCGAGCTGGTCCGCGAGCACCGGCCCGACCTGGCGCTGGTCGACATCCGGATGCCGCCGGCTCACGCGACGGAGGGTCTCGATGCGGCACGAGTGATCCGCGAAGAGTTCCCCGAGATCGCGATCCTCGTTCTCTCGGCACACGTGGAGGTCGAGCACGCGATGGATCTGCTGGCCAGTGGCCAGCGCAGTGGCTACCTGCTCAAGAGCCGCGTCACTGACGTCGACGAGTTCGTTCAGACGCTCGAGCGGATCGTAAAAGGAGGATCAGTCGTCGACCCGATGCTCGTCCAGGAGCTCGTGGCCGCGCGCCGTGTCGATGACCCACTCGAGGAGATCACGCGACGTGAGCGAGAGGTCCTCTCGCTGATGGCCGAAGGTCGCTCGAACGCTGGGATAGCGCGGGTTCTGGTGGTGACGGAGGGGACGGTCGAGAAGCATGTGCATAGCATCCTCGGCAAGCTGCCGTTACGCGGGACTGAAGATGATCACCGCCGAGTCCTCGCCGTGCTCACCTATCTCGAGGCCCGCTAAGGGCGGTCGCTTCCCTCAGAGCCCGCATCGAGCGTCCGCAGGACTGCGTCCGCCGACAGCTCGGACTTTGCCAGGAACCCAGTCACCGGGCACTCGGCGATGAGATCAGCGAAGTCCTCCCGGGCGTGCGTTGAGATCAGGATCACGGCGGGGCAGCCACAGTTATCGCGCTCTACCAGGCGACGAGAGAGATCGAAGCCGCTCTCCCCGGCGAGCGTGATGTCGACGAGGACGACATCCGGCCTGAGCTGCTCAGACCGTGAAAGTGCGTCGACGGTCGTCGAAGCGACGTCCACGACGAACGGCCCCTCTCGCTCGAGCAGAACCCGTGCGGCGTTGAGAAACGTAACGTTGTCATCGACGATCAGTATTCGAAGCGACATGTGAAAAGCCTGGCAGGCGAAAGCCGCCGCCGCATTGCAGCCAGCAGGAATTCCTTCGACCTACCCGTGATCGCGGGCGCGGCCGCGCGCTGGGTCGTGCTTGTCGCTCAGGACGCGTCGCGGCCGGAAGATGTGGCCGGATATCGGCTGCAGTCGGAAGGGCGCCATGCCATCGGCGGCGCGAGGCCCCGCTGACGATGCGTGCGCGTGCGGCGCTCGCTCTCTACCGCGCAAGGGCTGCCTACGGGCGAGCCGCGACCCGACTGCAAGGCAAGCAGAGGCGCAGCGACATGCTTCAAGGCGCGCACTCGTTGATGGGCCACCACGAGGCGCTCGCCGGGAAGGCCGCGGCCTCCGCCTGGAACCGTGGCTCAACCTTTTCAACACACGGAGCGAGTTGAGCGTATGCTCGTCGCGAGGGGGTCTACCGCCGATGAGATCGCTGCTCGGGCCCGACGGCCCGCGACCACAGAGATCCGCTCCGTCGCGGAGCCTTGGCTTCGCAACAAGGAGCTGCTGGGGTGGTCGGACCCATCATGCAAGCGATCGCCACGCGGTCGCTGAATGGAGGTGAGAGATGGCAATTCGCAGGATCGCGCTAGCGTCGGCGTCAGCGGCGCTTCTGGCCGTCGCATTGACGGTCGACGCGGGGGCACAGGTCACGGTTCCATTCGACCACTACCTCTGCTACAAGGCCACGCGGGCGAAACTCGTCCCGCCCTCGGTGACCCTCATCGACCAGTTCGACCAGGTGGAAGGCACGCGGGAGAACGTCAAGCCCAAGCGGGCGATACAGCTGTGCGCGCCACTGTTCGAAAAGAACGGCGTCAAGGTGCTGTTCGACCCAGTCATTCATCTCAAGAGGTACCCGATCACATCCGCCGCCAAAGCGCATACGGTTGAAGTGGCGAACCAGTTCGAGCAGGTTGTGGTCAACACCATCGCGCCGGTGGAACTGATGGTGCCGACGACCAAGGGGATCACAGCTCCGCCGCCGCCACCAAAGGGCGAAGAGTTCAGCTTCGAGCACTACAAGTGCTACACGCTGGCGAAAGCCCGGTTCGCCAAGAAAGAAGTGACCGCCGTCGACCAGTTCGGCAGACACGTTCTCGTGGTCACGAGTCGGACGCGGCTGTGCAACCCGGTCACGAAGATTGTGTCGACGAGGACGTTCCCGATCAGGCAGCCCGAACGGCACCTGGTCTGCTACGCGGTCAAACCGCAGGCAGAAAAACTGCCGACGGTGTTCACCAACAACCAGTTCGGTCAGGAGCCGCTGGTGTTGGGCCCGGCGAAGGAAATCTGTCTGCCTTCGTTCAAGCGGCTAATCAAAGCCCACGGAGAACGCAAGCACTGACTCGTTGCTGGTAGTTGCTCAGACGGGGGCTGCCGGCGCCGACGGGCGCCGGCAGCCCTTGTTGTCGCGAGGAGCTCCGGCTGCTCGAACGCGAGCCGCACGCCGGGCACCCCCTACGTGGACGGCTCAACGGGCTCCGCTCCCGCCGCGTCGGCACCTACGGAATCATCTGGCAAACTCAGGCTGCGCCCCAGAAGCCTCCCCAACACTGCGCCGGGCAACGCAAGCGCGTAGATCGCGCTCTCCTGACCGATAGCCAACCTTCTCGTCGACCATCTCCGAGACCTCGCCAGAAGCGCCTTCGTTGGGGCGCGCGAACGGGCGCTGCGTCGACTCGGCTGCTAGCGGCGCGCGACCGGACGCAACGCGCTGAGGCTAGGGGACGCGCTGTCGGGGTCGAGATGGTGCGCAGGTCGCGGGGCGGGACGCTTGCGGTGCATGCTGAGCCGCAGCGGCCGCCGACGACGACCTCCTCCTGGGGCAGCGAGCCGTTCGGCCGCAGCTTGGCGGTGAAGATCGTCGATGTGTGCGCGAGCCGCCACGTATGCGAGGTCGCCGGTCATGTTGTCCCATCCCCTTTCGCTCGTTGCGCGTCTAGGCAGACCGTGGCACGCGGCGAGCTGCGTGTCTGTGATCCTGCTCACGGGCGGGACGTGGTAGCCCGGCGCGATGGGGGATCGGTCTCCGGAATCAGCGGGATCCCGAGGCCGGTCCAGGGCGGCACGATCGCGCGTGGCCCCGAGCGCAACGGGTAACGTCGGTTGCGTGAGGGCGATCCTTGCGTTCATGATCACCGGCTTGGTCGCGCTCGCCGTGGCGCCCGCTGCGGGCGCGGACCTGTCCGGCTACCGCGAATGCCCCAGCCGGTACTGGGGCGCGGGGGCGATGAACCTCCAGGTCAAGAACATCCGCTGTTCCTCCGCGCACTACGTGCTCCTAGGAGGTCTCGATCGCCGTCGCAACCTTCGCCGCGGCGGGTTCAAATGCCGCCGCGAACGGAACGCCGAGAACGTCGTTTGGCTCTACTGGTGCCTCAGCGGCAACAAGCGCCTGTTCTTCAACACGGACTGACCGGTCCATGCCGTGCGGCGTCGCGCCTCCACAGCTCGCGGCTGACCCTGCCCGTGTGAGGGTCGGTCAAAGCCTGCGGAAAATGGGTTGACCGCGACCCTGCAGGGCTAAGGCGTTCCCACGAATACGCCGAAACGAGCATATGAAGCTCAGCATCGAGTTCGACGATAGCGACGCCAACCAGGTGGCGAACGAGCTCGTCCGCATGCTGCCATTGGCTCTCAAGTTGGGTGTCGACGTCCAGGTGCAAGACGGGTCTTATTCGGTGACGAACCCGGGCGACGAGGAATGCTTGCGACGCTGGATCAACGACGGCGGCGAGTACCGTCGGGACATCCTGCAGAGGCGCTGGGTCGTGAAGGAAAGCACCGACCCCTCGGGCCGGCAAGTCCAGTCCAAATAGGCGCCCCGGGCGCCCTGGCTATCGCAGTTCGCGAAAGACGGACTCCACCCAGTTCCCGTCGGGGTCCTCTACGCACCCCGAGTAGACGCGGCCGCCGTCCCAGCCCTCGCTGGGCAAGAGCCTGCTTCGGTGGCCGCCGGCCCTAGCAGCCTCATGGAACTCGTCGACCGTCGTTCGGTCTGGTGCTGGGAATGCGACATGGAGGTTCTCGGTGGCGGGCCTGCCGTCGTCCACAAGGGAGAAGGTCGCCCACGCACCGCGGAATTGGACTCCAGAGTGCCAGCGACGACCTTCGCGGAGCCCTGTGTGGCGTGCGATCGCCGTGTAGAAGGCCTCGCTGGCGGGAAGGTCGCGCACGCCGATCCAGAGATGGTCGATGTGGCCCCCGCGGCGCGTGTCGTCGTGGTGGACGGCCTCGGCGCTGTTCCCGTCTGGATCGAGCAGGAATGCCCCGTAATAACCGGCCTTGTATTGGTCGCGCTCGCCGGGACGACCATCGTCTCGGTAGCCGGCGTCGATGCCGGCCTGCCAGAACGCATCTACATCAGCGCGGGACGCAGCAACGAACGCCAGGTGGAGATGTCGCGTAGGCGGATTGTCGCCCGCGGCGGCGAGGATCCGGAAATCCTTCCAAGCGACAGACTCCTCGCCGGCCTGGGTCGGCTCGATCTCGAGGGCGTCAAGGACCGTGCGATAGAAGCGCTCCGACTCCGATCGGTCGCCCGCGCGAATCGTCACGTGGTCGAACATGCGTTGACTCTAATGGCGTACGGTCGCACGCCGTCTGCGTTCCCCGACGGCGGCGAATTCGCAGCGGAACGCGTCGAAGCCTGCACGGACGGACCCGGAATCCCCGGGCTTTGCGTCGAATTCTGCCGTGGGAAAGCTGTTGCGAGGTGCATTTCCGGGCGCACGCCGGGTAATCATGGGTTGCATGCGGTGCGAGAAGGTAGATCGTGCGCGAACTTGAACCCGCGAGCTTTGAGGTTGAGCGGTTCGAGCTCGGGCCGGATGCACGTCTGGAGGTGCACGGTCGGTGGTCCGGAGTTCGCGGGCGGCGTTTCATGCGCCCGGCGCTCACCGCAGTGGTGGGAGGACGTCAACACCGCCTCCTGGCGGTGCTGGACCACAAGCCGTGGATCGCCGAGGAGGGCCAGGCGTGGCTCGCGGCGTTTCCGTGGTCCGATACTGGTCGCTTGCTCGAGGCGGAGCTGACCGTGGCGCCGGATGTGACGGTACCCCTGCCGCCGCCTTCCTCAGTCGAAGACGGCCGCCGACGGCGCTCGGCCTCACGGCCGCCGCGCCGGGAGGAGCCAGGCGACGGGCACGAGGCGAAATCGAAGGGCGAAGGCGGGACACGCGATAGCCGGCTCCGGGACGAGTACGACGCTGTATTGCGCTCTCGCGACGAGGCCCTCGCCGAGCTGGATGCCGCGAGGCGGGAGCGCGACCGGCTGCGTAGTGAGCTTGCGGAGGAGCTGGCGGCACGTGAGGCCGTGATGGCCGAACGACACGACACCGTCGAGGCCGAGGTCAGGCTGCGGACCGCTGACCTGCTCGCCGAGACCGACAGAGAGCGAGCGGCCGCAGCCCAGGCGGCGCAGTTCGCACGCGAGCGCGACAGCGCACGCGCCGAGCGCGCCGAGGCGCTCGGCGAACGAGATCAAGCTCACGCCGAGCGCGACGTCGCTCGCCTTGAGCGCAACCGGATGCTCGCGCAGCGAGATACGACACGGTCCCGTGCCGAGGAGGCCATGAGGCGATGGGAGGCGACAGCTGCCCTGGGGACTCTTCGAACGCAGGAGCGCGACGCCGCGGCGAGCGCGCGCGACCGGGTCGTGCGCGAGCGCGACGCGGCGGTCGACGATCGCGACCGTGTGGTGCGCGAGCGCGACGCGGTCGAAGCCGAGCGCGACGCGGCACTTCAGGAGCGTGATCGCGCGGGGCGTGGGCGCGACGCCGCCCTCGAGGACCGGGACCGTGTGGTGCGCGAGCGCGACGACGCTCTACGCGAGCGCGACGATGTTCTACGGGAGCGTGATGCTGTGCTACGGGAGCGTGACCGAGTGGCCCGTGAGCGCGACGCCGCGCTGGAGCAACGCGAACAGGCGCGCGAACAGGCCCGGGCGGGTGAGCGCGCAGCCGCGCGGCTCGACCCCGAGGCCCGGCCGCTGGACACCGACGAGGTGACCGTCGCCGAGGTACTCGGAGGCGACGCTGCGCCGCGCCCCCGGCGCCCGCCGGCCCCGGGCGAACCGCCGGCCTCGGGCGAACCGCCGGCCCGCCCGACCGTAGTCGAAGCCGTGGCGTCCAGTCCACCCACCCGGCTGTTCGGCACCCGCGATGACGCCGACATGTGGCGGGCGCGGCTGCTCGCGATCGCAGCGTTGCTGGTTGTCTTCGTCGTCTTCCTCGTGATCCTTACCGCGAAGTGACAACGCCGACAAAGCGCGCCGTGACGCGTTCGAACCGCGCGCCGTCGGCCATGGCTCGGTTGGACTGACCGAGATCGTGAACGTGTCGAGCTCGTCCGCCCCGCGGGCGTCGCATGGCTTCGTAGGCTGAGGGCAGTGATGTTCTTCCTTCTACTGATCGTGGTGCCGACTGTCGAGCTGCTCGCCTTCATCGAGGTCGGGCTGGCGATCGGATGGCTCCTGGCGGTCGCCGTGCTCGTGGGCACGTCGCTGCTTGGTGTGTCGATTCTCCGCATCCAGGGGCGTCTGGCGCTCCAGCGGGTCTCCTCGGCCGTGGCGGAGCGTCGGCCGGCCGGTGGCGCCGCGCTGGACGGCGCGCTTGGATTTCTCGGTTGCATCCTGCTCGTAGTGCCCGGATTCGTGACAGACGCGTTCGGTGCGCTGCTGTTGTTTGCGCCGACGCGAGCACTCTTGCGGCGCTGGATCTCGCGCCGTTATGAACGCCGGGTGATGAGCTTCGCCGCGACGGCTGCCCGCTTTGCTCCAGGCGACGCTGCCGTCTGGCCTCCGGCTGACGTTGAGTCAACCGCGGTCGAGGACGATCGGGATCAGCTCAGTGCGTAAGCCGGACACCGGGAGGTCGGATGACCTCGCCGACGACCTCGACTTCTGCCAGAAGATCGCCCACCGGGTCATCCGCCGATGGCCGGTGCGAGGTCTTTCACAGCCACACCGAGGCCACCACTCGCAGCGCCGAGCGCATCGACCGCGCCGGCGGAGCCAAGAATCGCCGCGGGGTTCGACACCCCGCCTTTGAGGGCCGAGCCGAGGCCCCCGAGCTTGCCGGCGAGGGCATCGATTTTGTTGGCGATCGGGCGCAGGTGCGAGTCCGACAGCGCGTCTTCGTGTGCGACTTTGAGCTCGTGGACCGCAAACAACGCGGCCGCCGCGGCCTTGAGGACGGCCCTCACGCGGCCGGAGGCGCCCGATTTGAACGCGCCTGCCCTCAGCGGCTTGTAGATGTAACGGTGGAAGGCTCCGAACGCGAGTCCCATGTGCAGGAGGAACTTGGTCTTCGCGAAGTGGATGTTGGGCACCGTCTGCGTGGTCACCTGACCGTTCGCGGCGGTTTCGGAGACCGTCTTGGTGGAACTGCCGCAACCGACCGCGCCGGTGACGGCCACGAGGACCGAGATCACGGCAACTACACGTACGAGCGACACTTGGCTCCACCTTCCATTGATGTTGACCGCAACGGCGCGGGCAGTATCGACGGTGCCGCAGACGTCATCGCCGGTCGAGCGCCGAGAGGTTGCCAACCCCGCCGCTCCGATCCAGGGCGAGAATCCCCTGAATGCCTGCAAGCCGATCGGCGCGGCCGGGTGCGGCTTGATTGTGTCAGGCCACGGACCTGCCAATCGCTTCACCGTCGGGGCGGCAGTGGCTCGGGATGCGTTCCGGCCGGCTCGCGAATCGTGACCGTGCCGACCGGCGTCGGTTCGGATAGGCCATCGATGGTTCGGACATACTCGACCTTGAGCGTGAGCGGACCTTTGCAGGGTCCGGTGAGTGACAGGAGCTCACCGAGCGGTATGTGCACGATCGAGCCTCGAGCGATATCCGCGTGAGATCCCGTGCCGGTGAGACCGCGGCACGTCCATGCGCTCGCGGAATAGCTCTGGTTGGCGCTGACAACGGGGTATGGCGCGCGGAAGCTGAGATCGGCTGTTGTGATGAGGTGGCCGCGGATTTGAAGGCGCACTCGCAGCGGTGCGTGCACGATCGGCAGTGGAGCTGGGCGCGGAGGCGGGACTTCCGAGAGCCCGCAAGCGGCAAGTCGCGCACCGCTGCCCGTCGAGACGCATGGCTTGCCCGCGTAGTCATAGGAGATGCTGGTGAGCGCGCCGTCGGTAGCGGCGGGGCTGCTGTAGTTGCCCGGTTCGTCTCTGCCGATCGACGCGCTTACGCTTCCGAGCTGCCCGCCCGTGTAGCGCTGCACGATGAGGTACGCGCCCAGGCCGGCGAGCACCGGTTGCGTGCGTGTCTCTGATCCGGAGCGGTAGGTGATGCTCAGCGCGTGCTTTCCGAGAAGACCGAAGGAGATCTCGCGGCGGTCGGCGGTGACACCGGTGCCGGCGCGTGGGTTGCTGGTGGCGCTGAGCTGCAGTCCCACGACGTCGCCGGCGAAGGTGGTGTGGGGCTCGTTGCACTGCCCCGAGCTCCATCCGTCGGGACCTTGGACGTCAGGCAGGACGTCCGCCGGCAGAGGATGGAAGCGACCGTCGTTGCCGAACGCCCCGTCGACGCCGAGCTGGCCGAGCTGGTCATGATCGATACGGCCGAGCTGCACGCAGATCAGGCCGCGTGTCGTGTGAACGACGCGCATCCCCCACGGCAGGCCGCCGGCCGGGTCCGCGGCTCGCAGCGGCAGCAGTCGGCTGCCGCCGATGACCGGGATGCCCTCGCCGACGGTCGCGATCGGACGGCTCGCGGGGCGGACCGGCGAGCCGGTGAGGATCACGCCGGTTGCAGCCAGCGTGATCGCCGCGGTGGCGAATAGGAGCCCGAGCGCGACGAGTAGGACGCGCACGCGCGCGCTCGTAGAAGCGGACGGCCAGGCGCGTCGCCTATGCCACGGCTGGTGCGTGCGACGCACGGTGGCGCTGCGCAGCTGGCGTTCGACCTCGGCGAAGTAGTCGTTCATCGCTCCTCCATACGAGCTCTTAGGGTGTGAAGTCCGCGGCTGACACGCTTGCGAACCACCGACTCCGAGCAGCGCAACTCGGCGGCCAGCTCGTGGTAGGAGCGGTCCTCGACGATCCGCGCGAGCACTGCCTCGCGCTGCTCGCTCGGCAGCTCCTCGAGCAGTGAAAGAGCCTTGTCGTCCAGGCTCGCGAGCTCATCGACCCTTGCGAGGTCGTCGTCGGTCAGAAGTACCGGATCAATGCCAAGTCGACGCCGCGCGGTGTCCTCGATCCGGCCCCTGCGTCGGCTCTCGAGCAGCTTGTTACGGGCGATGCCGAGCAGCCACGCGAGCGGGGACCCCTTGTCGTGTCGATAGCGGCTCGCGGAGTGCAGCGCCGCGGCGAACACCTCCGCCGACAGGTCGGCCGCGAGCTCGCGGTCGCCCGTCTGCACCCAGCACCAGCGCACCACGATCGGGAGGTAGCGCCGGTACATGACCCCGAACGCCACCCCGTCGCCGCGCGCGATAGCCGCGATCAGGCCAGCCTCACTCTCGAGCTCGCGTTGCGGCATCTACATAACATTTGCGGCTCGGCGAGATCTGTGACCGCTGGTCCGGGAGCCGCATGCGCGCTCCGGCGCCGCTGTCCTTTGCATCGCCGCAGGGGCCGAGCTTCCGTCAGTCGCACCCGTTCGCGCATGTCGGACATACCTCCACGACGCGAGGCAGTGGCGGGCCCGCGGTCGCGATCGGGCACACGTGGAATCTGCGTGGAGATGCTTAAGCCCGGCGGGTGCGGGTCCGACGGATCCGTATGCAGCATGACGCTGGCCGGAACGCGGCTACCCAGGAGCAACCGTCACAGGATCAGGACCGGGAGATCTGCTGCTCGATGACGAGCGTGTTGCTGAAACTGGTCCGCAGCACGGGTGGCGAGGGTGCCGTCGCCGAGCTGCTCGAGCGGGCTCGAATCAAGCGCGAGCCCTCCTACCTCGAAAATGTCGACAACTGGATCTCGATGGACGAGGCGATCGCGATGTTCGAGGCCGGCGTCCAGCAGACGGGCGATCCGCTGTTCGCACGCCGGGTCGGCGAGAACACGCTACGCCAGCACGCCGGGACACAGGTCGCCACCGTGCTGCGCTCCCTCGGATCGACCGAGGCCGTGCTCAAGGCGGTTGCGCAGAGCGCCGCGAGGCTCAGCGCGGTCACGAAGATGGAGGCGATCGAGGCTGTGCCGGGACACGGCGTCGTGATCGCCTGCGCGCGCGAGGGCTTCACGCGCCGGCGCCTGCATTGCGACTGGACGACGGGACTGCTCGCCGGGCTCCCGATCCTGTTCGGACTCCCACTCGCGCGCGTGGAGGAGAGCGAATGCCAGACTCGGGGCGATCGCCAGTGTCTCTACACGGTCTCCTGGGATGCGGAGCTGGCCGCTGCCGCAGCCGACCCGCAGCAGCGCGTGACATCCCTCGAGGCACAGCTGGTGGCGATGTCCGAACGTCTGCACTCGGCCTACGCGACCGTGGGTGACCTGGTCTCCACCGACGACCTCGAGGCGGTCTTGCGCCGTATCGTCGAGCGGGCCGCGGACGCGGTGCGCGCGCCGAGCCACATCCTCGCCGTGCGAACTGACCCCGCGGCAGACCTGCAGGTCTACAGCCACGGTATCGACGAGCGCAAGGCGAAAGAGATCGCGACGGCGACACTGACCCGCGAGGCGCCCGCCGGCGACTCGACCCTGGTGGTGGAGGTGGCCTCCGCGCGGCGCCAGTATGGACATCTGATCGCACGCTTTCCCGGCAGCGTCGAGTTCTTCCCCCAGGAACACGAGCTGCTGAGCCTCTACGCCAAGCACGCGGCGGCAGTGCTGGACATGTCGGTGGCCCTCGAGCAGTCGACGCGCCGCCACGAACAGGTCAGTTCGCTGCTCGCGCTCTCCCACGCCGCCGCCCAAGCCGGGACCATGGAGGAGGTCGCGGAGCGGCTCGTGGCGGTTGTTCCCGAGGTCGTGGACTGCGACCGGATCGGGGTCTGGCTCTGGGATCACCTCGAACAGAACCTGCGGTCGCTGGCGATGTCGGGACGTAGACCGGAGCAGGAGGCGCTGTTGCGCGAGCTCGTGATCTCCGCAGAGGACACGCCGCACCTGCGCGAGATGATCGCCAAGCCACAGCCCCAGTTCTTCGAAGCTCACACCGAGGACCCGTTCATGCGCGAGCTGATGGCGACCCTGGACGTGGTCGCGCTGGTGAGTGTTCCGATCGTTGCGCGCGACATCTTCGTCGGCGTGCTGACCGTCGCCGTGACCGACGATCCGCAGCGCCTTCGCGCCGATGGCGATCTCTTGGAACGGCTCACCGGAGTGGCCTCCCTTGCCGCCACCGCCATCCAGAACGGGCAGCTCGTCGACAAACTGCGCCACAAAGCCAGCCATGACGCGCTGACCGGACTGCTCAACCGACTTGGCTTCAGGCAGCACATCGACCAGATCCTCGAGTCCTCCAGCGCCGGTCAGCGCCAGGTGGGCCTGCTGTTCATCGACCTCGACGACTTCAAGCAGGTCAACGACGCGTATGGCCACGATGCGGGTGACGAGTTGATACGGAAAGCCGCTCATCGCCTCGAGGCCACGGCTCGCAGCGGCGACGGGATCGCGCGCCTCGGCGGGGACGAGTTCGCGATCATTCTCGCCGACGTCCGTGAGGTGGACCAGGTGCGGGCCGCCGAGGCCCGGGTTCGATCGGCCTTTCTCGAGCCGTTCACCGTCGGCGACGTCGCGATCTCGGTCGGCGCGAGTGTCGGTGGAGGCGTCTGGCCGGACGACGGAGACACCGTCACCGAGCTCGTCAGGCATGCCGACACGGCGATGTACGAGGACAAGGCAAGGGGCCGTCGCTCACCCGCACAGGTCTGACGAGCGCAGCCGCCACGAGCGTTCGTGCGTCCGGTACAGTCGGCGCCGACACGACATAGGGAGGCGATATGGCTGTCTGTCGCATCATCGAGACCCGGGCGATCCCGGCGCAGTACGACCAGGTCACCGAGCTGCTCGGGATAGGTGACGGTCCCCCGCCCGGCGCTCAGCTCCACGTCGCGGCCGTCGCCGACGACGGCACGATCCGAGTCCTGGAGGTGTGGGATTCGCGCGAGGAGGCCGAGCGGTTCACCGAGAGAGTTCGCGCTGCTCGCGAGGAGGTCGGTGTCCCGGGACCGCCGTCGATCGCGTACATGGACGTGCACAGCCTGCGCGTGCCGATGTAGCCGGTTGGCCGGCGGGCATTGCGCTGTCCCGACCCGCGAGCGTCTGGATCGCCGGTCGCGAACGCTGTAGCTTTGCCCCATGCACGGCCGACGCCGCAATCGGAGCATCGTCGGGAGGTCCGGGCGATGAGCACTGCAGGCCGTCGGCGCTCTGTCGCGCAGCCGCCGTCGGTCGGGAGCTCAAGGCCGGCAGGCGATGGCCCGGAGCGCAGGTCCCGCATCCTCGAGCGTGTCCGCGCGATACCACGCGGCTTCGTGCGAACCTACGGAGACATCGACGAGGCGGCGCCGAGGCTCGTCGGCCGCGTGCTCGCGGAGACGCACGATCTTCCCTGGCAGCGCGTCGTGCGCGCCGACGGCACGATCCCAATGGGCACGGCACAGCGTGAGCTGCTCGTGAAGGAGGGCGTTCCGATGCGGGGCGATCGGGTCGACCTGCGGCACGCGCGCCTACCCACCGAGCCACACGGCGGCTAGATGACGGTCTTCGAGAGCGCCGCGACGATCCGGTGGCTCGACAGCCCTCCGCGGGGCATGGCACGCATGACCGTGGGCAGCGGGCTGCTGGTCCCCGCGCTCCTTCTGAGCGTCGATCCGGAGGTCTCGAGCCCCGTCGCGACCTCGCCTGGCGAGCTGCTCGCGGGCTCGATCGGGGCGATCTTCGCGTGGTTCGTCGCACAGGAGCTCCTCCGGGCGGGGACTCAGGCAAATGAGCTGACCGCCGACGTCACCGTGACGGCGTCCGGCGAGGGAGACACGACGACCGTCGGCGTCAGCGGCATCTCCTTCGCGCTCGTCGGCCGCGTGCCCAAGATCGGCCAGGAGCGCCTCGCCGAGGTTGCCCGCCACGGCATGGACCAGTGCGTGAAGACGCTCGGCCTGCGAGCCGAGGACCTCGACGTCAGCGTCGAGACCGTGCTCGAGGGCGCGTGATGCCGCGCGCCGCCGCGGGCAGCCGCGCCCGCCGGCGACCCCGTGCGCACGCCTGATGCTCGGGCTCCCGGACAAGGTGACGGCGTGCCTCTTCGACCTGGACGGCGTGCTCACGGAGACGGCGCAGGTCCACGCAGCGGCGTGGAAGCAGATGTTCGACGCGTTCCTGCACGAGCGGGCCGCGCGGACGAAAACGCCCTACGTGCCCTTCGACCCCGAGGCCGACTACGACGAGTACGTCGACGGCAAGCCCCGCTACGAGGGAGTGCAGTCGTTTCTCGCTGCCCGCGGGATCGAGCTGCCCCGCGGCGCTCCAAGCGACCCGCCGGATGCGGAAACGGTCGACGGCCTGGGCAACCGCAAGAACGTGATCGTCCTGCGCCTGATCCGCGAACACGGCGTGACGCCCTACGAGGGGTCGATCAGGTACGTGCAGGCGGCCAGGCAGGCCGGGCTGCGCCGCGCCGTGGTCTCTTCGAGCACGAACTGCCGCGACGTTCTCGCCGCGGCGGGAATCGAGGATCTCTTCGAAGCCCGCATCGACGGGGTCGTCGCCGAGCGTGAGCACCTCCGCGGCAAGCCCGCTCCCGACACGTTCCTCGCGGGCGCTCGGGCGCTGCAGACCGAGCCTGCCCTGGCGGCGGTGTTCGAGGATGCGCTTGCCGGCGTGGCCGCGGGGCGGGCGGGCGGGTTCGGTTTCGTGGTCGGCGTGGACCGGGTCGGCCAGGCGGACGCCCTGCGCGAGCACGGCGCCGACGTCGTGGTGTCCGATCTGGCCGAGCTGCTGGCGGCCGGATGATCAAGCGCCGGACGATCGGCTTGGAGCCCTGGGCGCTTCGCGAAACGGAGCTCGATCTGGACGTCCTCGCCCAGACCGAGTCCGTCTTCGCCCTTGCCAACGGGCACATCGGCCTGCGCGGCAATCTCGACGAGGGAGAGCCCTACGGCCTACCCGGCACCTACCTCAACGGCTTCTACGAGTCGCAGCCCCTGCCTTACGCCGAGGGTGGATATGGCTTCCCCGAGGACGGTCAGGTGGTCGTCAACGTCACAGACGCGAAGCTGATCCGGCTGCTGGTCGACGATGAGCCGTTCGACGTCCGCTACGGGCAGCTCGAAAGTCACGAGCGGGTGCTCGACCTGCGGGCGGGAGTCCTCCATCGAAAGGCCGACTGGATCTCCCCCGCGGGCCGGCGCGTCCGCGTCGAGTCGACGCGGCTCGTCTCCTTCGCTCAGCGATCGGTGGCCGCAATCTCCTATGAGGTGGAGGCCGTCGACGCCGACATCCGCGTGGTGCTCCAGTCAGAGCTCGTCGCCAACCAGCCGCTGCCGTCCGAGGCGGGGGACCCCCGCGGCTCGACGGCGATCACGACGCCGCTGCGCCGCGAGCTCGCAGCCACCCGCGATCTCGGCGCGCTGCTCGTGCACTCGACCGAGGCCAGCGGGCTGATGATGGCGGTCGGGGTCGATCACCTGATCGACGGCGCGAGCGCAACGGAGACGAGCTCGGAGACCTATGAGGACGAGGCGCGCATCATGGTCGCGACGCATCTGGAGCGCGGCGAGCGGCTGCGAGTGCTGAAGCTGATCGCCTACGGCTGGTCTCGCCAGCGCTCGCAAACCGCGATCGCAGATCAGGTCCGCGCCGCGATTCTCGCGGCCACGCAGACGGGCTGGGACGGCCTGCTCTCCGAGCAGCGCGCCTACCTCGATGATTTCTGGGAGCGGGCCGACGTGGAGATCGAGGGCGACAACGAGCTCCAGACGGCCGTTCGCGCCTCGATGTTCCACTGCCTGCAGGCCTCTGCCCGCGCCGAGCGTCGCGCCATACCGGCGAAGGGGCTGACCGGGCCCGGCTATGACGGCCATACCTTCTGGGACACCGAGAGCTTCGTGCTGCCGATGCTGACCTACACGATTCCCAAGGCCGCCGGGGACGCGCTGCGCTGGCGCCACCGGACGCTCGGCCTCGCCCGCGAACGAGCTGCGCTGCTCGGCTTCAAGGGAGCTGCCTTCCCTTGGCGGACGATCCGCGGGCAGGAGTGCTCCGGCTACTGGCCTGCGGGTACGGCCGCATTTCATGTGAACGCGGACATCGCCGACGCGACCGAGCGCTATCAGCATGCCGTGTCGGACCCCGACTTCGAACGCGACATCGGGCTCGAGCTGCTGACCGAGACGGCGCGACTGTGGCGATCGCTCGGACATCACGAAGCGGCCGGGCGCTTCCGGATCGACGGCGTGACCGGCCCGGACGAGTACAGCGCCATAGCCGACAACAACATCTACACGAACCTCATGGCGCAGCGGAACCTGCGCGCGGCTGCCGACGCCAGCGAGCGCTTCCCCGAGCGGGCGGCGGAGCTCGGCGTGGATCCCGAGGAGGCTGCGTCATGGCGTGACGCGGCGGATGCCGTGGTGATCCCGTATGACCACGACCTGGACGTGCACTGCCAGGCCGAAGCGTTCACCCAACACCAGCGCTGGAATTTCGAGGCGACCGAGCCCGACCAGTATCCGCTGCTGCTGCACTTCCCCTATTTCGACCTCTATCGCAAGCAGGTCGTCAAGCAGGCCGACCTCGTGCTCGCCCTGCACCTCTGCGGAGACTCCTTCAGCGACGGCGAGAAGGAGCGCGACTTCGACTACTACGACGCACTGACAGTGCGGGACTCCTCGTTGTCCGCCTGCACCCAGGCAGTCATCGCCGCGGAGGTCGGTCACCTCGAGCTCGCCTACGACTACTACGGCGAGGCGGCCCTGATCGACCTCGACGACATCGAGCACAACACCCGCGACGGACTCCACATCGCCTCGCTCACGGGCACCTGGATAGTCGCCGTCGCAGGCTTCGGCGGTATGCGCGATCACGCGGGAAGCCTCACGTTCAAGCCCCAGCTCCCGGCTGCCCTCACGCGCCTCGCCTTCGGCATCAGGTTCCGCGGCCGCGAGCTGCGAGTCGACTTCAACCACCGCAGGGCGAGGTACACGCTGAAGGCCGGCGAGCCACTCGAGCTCAGCCACCACGGCGAGCCGTTCACCGTCACGCAGCAGGAGACCCAGACGCGCCCGATCCCGGCACTCGCCGCCAAGCAGGCCCCGTCTCAGCCCAAGGGGCGTGCGCCGGAACGCCGTCGGCGCCAGCGCTGATCGTGTTTCGCGCTTCCCGCGCGACCGGTTCGCGTGTGCCAACATGCACGCGATGGGCTTCGACCAGTACCACGAGCCCGCCGACGAGCTCCCCGCGCCGACCCGTACCTTCGCCCGGCTCTGCGCCTCGTTGACCGAGGAGGCGGAAGCGATCGGGTGGTATGAGCAGCGGCTTGCGGTCGAGCCCGAGCACGACGCGCGCGCGATCATGCTCGACGCGCAGGGCGAGGAGTTCAAGCACTTCTCGATGGACCTCGAGTTCCTCCTGCGCCGCACGCCGCTGTGGCGAGAGATCGCCCAGGGCATCCTCTTCCGCGACGGCGACATCGTCGAGGCCGGTGAGGCGTCCGAGGAGGAGGCGACCGAGGGAGCTGCCGAGCGTGGCTCACCGGTCGCCGGCAGCACATCGCTCGGGATCGGCGGCCTCAGGGGGACCGAGTCGTGAGCCACCTCCTGCGCGAGCACGCGCCGATCACAGAGAAGGGCTGGTCGATGATCGACAAGGAGGCGCGGGAGCGGCTCACTCCCGCGCTCGCCGCTCGCAAGCTCGTCGACTTCGCCGGTCCGCACGGCTGGGAGCACTCGGCGAGCAACCTCGGCCGCACGCAACCGCTCGGCGCCACTCCGACCAAGGGGCTCAGGGCCGAGCAGCGCCGCGTTCTCGCCACCTCCGAGCTCTACTCGCCGTTCTCGCTCTCGCGCAGCGAGCTGCGCGACGCCGATCGCGGCGCGCAGGACATCGACTTCGCGACGCTCGACGCGGCCGCCCGCCGGATCGCGAAGGCGGAGAACCGGGCGGTCTTCCACGGCTGGGAGGCCGCCGGGATCCGGGGCATGGCGGAGGCCTCCCCGCACGAGCAGATCACGCTGGGCGAGGATTGCGAGCGCTACCCACGCCACGTCGCCCGCGCGGTCGATGCGCTGCTCTCGGCCGGCATCGGCGGCCCCTACGGCCTCGCCCTCGGACCCGAGGCCTATACGCGGGTGCTCGAGACGGCTGAGCACGGCGGCTATCCGTTGTTCGAGCATCTGCGCAAGATCCTCAGCGGCCCGCTCGTCTGGGCGCCGGGGCTGGCGGGTGCGGTCGTGGTCAGCCAGCGCGGCGGAGACTTCGTGCTCGAGGTCGGCGAGGACCTCTCGATCGGCTACGAGAACCACGACGCCAACGCCGTCGAGCTGTACCTCGTCGAGAGCTTCACCTTCCGCGTCCTGACAACCGAGGCAGCCGTCGCGCTCACGCCCTGAGCGGGGATCGTCATCGCACGCCCGGTCCCAGATGCGAGCGTAGATGCCGGGCGACGCTGCTTCGGCGAGGGCGATCCGCTCTATGAGCGCTACCACGACGAGGAGTGGGGCCGCCCGGTCCTCGACGAGCGTGGTCTCTTCGAACGGCTGAGCCTCGAGGCGTTCCAGTCCGGGCTCTCCTGGAGGACGATCCTGGCCAGGCGCGAGGCGTTCAGGGCCGCGTTCGCCGGCTTCGAGGCAGATGCTCTCGCGGGCTACGGCGAGCCCGACGTCGAGCGGCTGCTCGCTGACGCGGGGATCATCCGAAACAGGGCGAAGATCGAGGCGACGCTCGCGAACGCGCGCGCGACGGTCGCGCTGCGCTCCAGCGGAACTCCCCTCGACGCGATCGTTCGCTCGCACGTACCCGCCGGGCGGCGGCCCGCGCCCGCAGGGTGGGCCGAGGTACCGCCCACGACCCCGGAGAGCACGGCGCTCGCCCGGGAGCTGAAGGCGCAGGGCTTCCGGTTCGTCGGCCCGACCACCGTCTACGCGCTCATGCAGGCCTGCGGCTTGGTCGACGACCACCTCGCGAGCTGCCCCGCGAGGCCGGCGGTCGAGCGCGCACGACGAGCGGCGGGGCTGATCTGAGCGTCTCAGACCAGACCGGCGTGACCGGAGCGGTGCCGCGCAGGACCGGGCGAGAGCGTGAGCGGGGGACCGCCGGGCTCAGCCGTCTCGCCGGCGGTCCGCCGGGTCGGAGGACCGGAACGGCGCGAAGTCGGGCGGGCGCCTCTCGCGGAACGCTCGCAGGCCCTCCTGCGCCTCCTCGGACTTCGCGAACTCGCCAAGGCCGGTGAACGCGAGCGCGGCCTGTCCTGCGAGCTGCTCGCTGTCGAGGTTGAAGGACTGCTTGAGGAAGCGCAGCGCGGTCGGCGACAGCGCCAGGATCTCGTCCGCGTAGCGGCGCACCTCGTCGCGAAGCTCTGGGGCGGCGACGACGCGGTTGACGAGTCCCCAGCGCTCGGCCTCGTGCGCGTCGTACTGGCGGCAGAGGAACCAGATCTCGCGGGCACGCTTCTCGCCGACGACGCGCGCGAGATAACCGGTGCCGAAGCCCGCGTCGAACGAGCCGACGCGTGGACCGGCCTGCCCGAACCGGGCGTGGTCGGCCGCGATCGATAGGTCGCAGATCACGTGCAGCACGTGGCCGCCTCCGATCGCGAGCCCGTTGACAGCGGCGATCACGGGCTTCGGCACTTCGCGGATCACGCGGTGCAGCGCCTCGATCTCGAACAGGCCCGTCTCGGACGGGCCGTAGTCCCCCGTCTCCTCGCGCTGCTTCTGGTCCCCGCCGACGCAGAACGCCCGCTCGCCCGCGCCGGTGAGCGCGAGAACGCCGACGCTCGGCTCCGCCCATGCACGCTTGAAGCAGCGGATGAGCTCATCGACCGTGTGCGCGGTGAAGGCGTTCAGCCGGTCCGGGCGGTCGATCGTGATCCACGCAAGCCCGTCCTGCGCCTCATACCGGACGTCGGTCAGATCCTCCATGGGGCGTGGCCTCCTCCCCCCGCGGTCGTTGCTCGGGCCATCGTCAGGCCGCCTCTCACGGACAGCGCCTGGACGGTGATGTAGCGGGCATCCTCGCAGGCGAGAAACGCGACCGCGGCGGCCACCTCACCCGAGCCTCAGGCGCTCGCGCCGCCGTCGACGACGAGCTCGGTGCCGGTCACGTAGCGGCTCTCGTCGGAGGCGAGGAAGACGGCGGCGTCGGCGACCTCGGAGGGATCGCCTATGCGCCGCATCGGAATCGCAGCGACGAGCCGCTCGATCAGCTCCGGCGTACGCTCGCGCTGACGTGTGTGCATGTCGGTGTCGATCTGACCGGGATGAAGCGAGTTGACCCGTACGCCCGCTGAGGCGAGCTCCTTGGCCGCGACCTTCGTCATCCCGCGAACCGCCCACTTGCCAGCCGCGTAGGCGGTGAGGTAGGGAGAGCCGATCAGGCCCGCGATCGACGAGAGGTTGATGACCGAGCCGTCTCCCTGCGCGCTCATCACAGGCGCCACCGTGCGCGTGCCGAGGAACACGCCAACCTGGTTGACATCCTGGAGCCGACGGAAGTCCTCGAGCGTGGTCTCGGCGAGCGGGGCGGCGAGGAACAGGCCGGCGTTGTTGACGAGCACGTCGACCCGCCCATGGAGCTCGAGCGCCCATGCCAGCACCGCCGCCCAGGCGGTCTCGCTGGCGACGTCGAGGGCATGCGCACTGGTCTCGTGCCCGAGCTCATCGGCGAGGGCCTTCGCCGCCTGGACGTCGACGTCCGTGAGCAGCAGGCGCGCGCCCTCTCGGGCGAAGCGCCGCGCGATCGCCGCGCCGATCCCGCGCGCGGCGCCGGTGATCAGGACCACCTTTCCCTGCAACCGGCCGGCTGACGGCGCGCCCGCGGAGCCCTCGCTCGGGTCGTGCGCCGAGCTCATCGCTCAGAGCGCGAGGACGAGCTTGCCCGTGTTCTCGCCTTCGAAGAGCTTCAACAGCACCTCGGGGAACTGCTCGATGCCGCCGCTCACGACGTGCTCGCGGGAACGCAGCTCGCCCGACTCCAGCCATCGAGCCAGATCGGCGAAGGCCTCCGGATAGCGCTTGGCGTAGTCGAAGATCACGAATCCCGTCATCGTCGCCCGCGCGACGAGGAGCTGCAGGTAGTTCGCGGGTCCTCGCGGAGCTTCGGTGGCGTTGTACTGCGAGATGGCGCCGCAGATCACAACGCGCGCTCCGCGCGCAAGGCGTGCGAGGACGTCATCGAGGACCGTCCCGCCGACGTTGTCGAAGAACACGTCGACCCCCTCGGGAGCCCGAACGCGCAGCTGCTCGCGCGTGTCACCTGCCTTGTAGTCGATCGCGCCGTCAAAGCCGAGCTCGTCCACGAGCCACTCGCACTTCTCCGGACCGCCGGCGATTCCGATCGCCCGCGCACCCTTGATCCGGGCGATCTGTCCGACGACGCTGCCGACCGATCCCGCCGCTCCCGAGACGACGACGGTCTGGCCGGGCTGCGGCCTGCCGATGTCCAGCAGCCCGAAGTAGGCCGTCAGCCCGCTGATCCCGAGCACCCCCAGGTGCACCGGCGGCGGAGCGAGGCCGGTGTCGACGCGCGTCACGCCCGCGCCGTCGGACAGCGCGTAGCGCTGCGCTCCGAACACCCCCTGCACACAATCCCCCTCCCTGAACTCGGGATCGCGCGACTTCACGACGGTGCCGATCCCCGCGGCGCGCATGACCGCTCCGATTTCAACGGGCGGGATGTAGGAGCGACCCGCGTTCATCCACGCCCGCATCGCGGGATCGAGCGAGAGATAGTCGACGCGAACCAGGAACTGTCCCTCGCCGGGCTCCGGCGCCGGCTCCTCGACGTATTGCCAGTCGGACGCGGTGGGTAGCCCGACGGGCCTCGCTGCCAGTCGACATTGGCAGTTGACCTCGGCCATCGCCAGCTCCTTTCCCGTAGGTGGTTCAGTGACTTTACCGGTCACCGAGCCGATCGCGGGTCGCCCACACGGCCGCCGTGCGATGGCACCCGGGCGCGTGCTCCCGGCGCGGCCCCCATGCCACCTAGACGGCCGCGCCGCGCGCCACGGGTCGCCGCCGTTCGGGCTCGCCGTCGGCGACGAGGTCGCGCGCGAGCCGCGTGAGCAGCCGCGCAACCTCCTGCTCCTGCTCGGGCGACCAGCCGTCGAGTTGCTCGGCGAGCCGTTCGCGGCGGGCGTCCATCAGGCGCGCCAGCGTCTCCTGGCCGGCGGCGGTCAACTCCAACGATTGCGCTCCCTCGCGTCGTACGAGGCCCTCCGCTTCCAGATGCTCGAGCGCCGCCTGGGCGGTGGCCGGCTCGACGCCCCACCGAGAGGCCGCGATGTCGAGCCCGTCGGGGGTGTCGGCGATCCGGGCGAGCGCCCAGGATTGCGCGGGGGAGAGCTCGACGCCGGCTCGCCGCGCAATCTCGACGTAGAGCTGACGGTGCGTATCGCGGCGAGCCAGCACCGTGAGAGCGCGCCGGATCTCCTCCAGCGAGTCGGGCGATCGCGGCACCGCGAAGTGCTCCGATGCGCCGCTGGCCGCGACGGTGTCTCGCAGAGGACGGTCGGGGAGCATCCAGGAGAGCAGGAAGCTGACGCCCGTGATCGCCGCGGCGACGACGAACACGCTCGTCAGCGAGTGCGTGAAGGCGACCAGGTAGGCGTGGTGGACCGGGGGCGGCAGGTGCTTGAGCGCCGTCGGGCTGATACGCCCACCGGCGACGTTGATATGCGCCGCCCCGGAGCCGAGCTGACGCCCCAGTTCGCTCGTCAGCCGTGAGGTGAAGATCGCGCCGAACACGGCCGTTCCGAGCGCCCCACCGATCGAGCGGAAGAGCGTCGCGCCCGAGGTGGCGACGCCGAGCTGGCTGTAGTCGACGGCGTTCTGAACCGCGAGGACCAGGACCTGCATGACGAGCCCGAGACCCAGACCGACGACGAACAGATCGAGGGCGGCATTCAGCGAGCTCGTACCCGTGCCCATCGTCGAGAGCAGGACGAAGCCGACCGTGACGATCGCCGTTCCGGCCACGGGGAAGGGCTTGTAGCGGCCGATCCGGCTGATCACCTGGCCTGAGCCGACCGAGGTCAACACGAGGCCCACCATCATCGGCACGAGCCGCAGTCCCGAGGTCGTCGGCCCGGCGCCGTTCACTGTCTGGAAGAAGAGGGGCAGGAACGTGATCGCACCGAACATCGCGAACCCGACGATCAGCCCGAGCGCGCTGCCCACCGCAAAGACGCGATTGCGGAACAGCGCCAGCGGGAGGATCGGCTCGGTCGCGCGCCGCTCGACGAGCAGGAAGGTCAGCAGCAGCAGGACCCCGGCCGCCGCGACGCCGATCAGCTGCGGCGAGCCCCATGCCCACGTGTTGCCACCGAGGCTCGTGACGAGGATGATCGCGCTGAGACCCGCCGCGAGCAGGCCCGCGCCGAGATAGTCGATCACGGGTCTCGCCTCGCGCCTGACGGACGGCAGCGTCGCTCCGAGCACTCCGATCGCCACGATCCCGAGGGGGATGTTCACGTAGAAGATCCACCGCCACGAGAGCTGCTCGACGAACAGGCCGCCGAGGAGCGGGCCGAGGACGCTCGCAAGGCCGAACACGGCGCCGAACAGGCCCTGGTAGCGGCCGCGCTCGCGCGGCGCGACGACATCGCCGATCGCCGCCTGCGTCAACACGATCAGGCCGCCGCCGCCGAGGCCCTGCACGGCCCGGAAGACGATCAGCTCGGTCATGCTCTGGGCCGCCCCGCAGAGCGCGGAGCCGCAGAGGAAGATCAGGATCGCGACCTGGAGCATGCGCTTGCGGCCGTAGAGGTCGCCGAGCTTTCCGTACAGGGGCGTGACGGCGGTCTGCGCGAGCAGGTACGCGCTGACGACCCATGAGATGTGAGACAGCTGGCCAAAGTCCCCGGCGATCGTCGGCAGGGCGGTCGCGACGATCGTCTGGTCGAGCGCCGCGAGCAGCAGCACGATCATCAGCGCCCCGATCACGACGAGGACGTTGCGCTGCTCGCCTACGCGGTCCGCGGTTGCCGCGCTCGCCTCCACACGACGATGATGCTGCATCGGCCGATGAGACCGACTCCTGGCGAGGAGCTGCCGGGAGGCAGGCGGCGGGTCAGGCGACCGGGCTCGGCTCCTGCTCGTGGGCGGGCACGCCGGCGGCGGCGTAGGCGTCCTTCCCGTCCAGCGTTTCCGCCTTCAGGAGCGCCTGCGCCAGGCTCTCGAGCTGGTCGCGGTGCTCGACGAGCAGGCGCGTCACCTCTTCGTGCGCGGTCTCCACGAGCTTGTGCACCTCCTCGTCGAGCAGCCGCTGGGTCTCCGCGGAGACCTCGCTCACGCCGGGCAGCAGCGGGCCACGCCCGTCCTGCGAGAGGACCGCCACCGGACCGATCGTCTCGCTCATCCCCCAGCGACCGACCATCTGGCGGGCGACCTGCGTGAGCTGCTGGATGTCGGACTCCGCTCCCGAGCTGATCGTGCCGTAGACGACCTCCTCGGCGACACGGCCGCCGAGCGAGACGCGGATCGTGGCGTCGAGTTCCTCGCGCAGGTAGGAGACTCGGTCTGAGTCGGGCGTGGACAGGGTGACGCCGAGCGCCAGCCCGCGCGGGATGATCGAGACCTTGCGCACGGGGTCAGCGCCGGGCGTGAGCATCCCGACGAGCGCATGTCCGGACTCGTGATAGGCGGTTCGCTCGCGATCGCTCGGAGTGAGGACGATGCCGCGCGGCGCGCCCAGGAGGATCTTCTCGAGCGCATCGGTGAAGTCGCTCATGTGCACCTTGTCGTGCCCCTCGCGCGCCGCGCGCAGCGCCGCCTCGTTGGCGAGATTGGCGAGGTCTGCGCCGACCATGCCCGGCGTGGTCGAGGCGAGCGCAGCCAGATCGACGTCGTCGTCGAGCGGGATGGAGCGTGTGTGGACTTCGAGGATCTTGCGGCGTCCGTCGCGGTCCGGTGGCTGCACCGCTACGCGACGGTCGAACCGCCCCGGCCGCAGCAGCGCCGGGTCGAGGATCTCAGGACGATTCGTGGCGGCGAGCACTATCACGGCCTCGGCGGGCTCGAAGCCGTCGAGCTCGCTCAGGATCTGATCGAGCGTCTGCTCCCGCTCGTCGTTGGCTCCCGTGACGGACACCGACCCGCTCCGAGAGCGCCCGATCGCATCCAGCTCGTCGATGAAGATGATCGACGGAGCCGCCTCCTTGGCCTTGGCGAACAGATCGCGCACGCGAGCCGCACCGACACCCACGATCGCCTCGATGAACTCGGAGGCCGAGATCGAGAAGAACGCCGCGTGCGCCTCGCCCGCCACTGCCCGAGCGAGCAGCGTCTTGCCGGTGCCGGGCTGGCCGAAGAGAAGCACGCCATGGGGAATGCGGCCGCCGAGCCGCCCATATCGCTCGGGGTTGCGGAGGAAGTCCACGATCTCTGTGAGTTCGCGCTTGGCTTCGTCGATGCCGGCGACATCGTCGAAGGTCACGCGGATTTTTTCCGGGTCGACCCGCCGCGCCTGCGAGCGGCCGAAGTTGCCGAGCGCCCCCATGCCGCCCGCTTTGGCGGCCCGTCGAGCGAGCAGGACGAACAGCCCGACGATCAGCAGCGTGGGGCCGAAGCCGAGCAGCAGCTCGGCCAGCACGGACGGGCTGCTCGTGGCGGGTTTCGCGACGATCTGCACCCCCTTCGAGCGCAGAAGCGCCGAAAGTTCGCTGCCGTTCCAGAACGAGGGGATCTCGGTCTTGAACTGCGTCGTGGGCGTCGCTTTCGTGTCGGTCGGCGGATAACGCAGCTTGGTCGTGAACGTGCCTTCGACCGTGTCGCCCTTGGTCGAGATCGATTTGACCTGGGCGCCCTGCACGTCCTGCAGGAACACAGGGCTGAACGGAATCGTCACCCGCGGCTGGCTGGAGGACGGCTGGAAGAACAGCAGCGAAAGCCAGTTGAGGGCCAGCAGGCCGAAGACGAACCACAGGAACCACTGCCGGCGATGCATCGGAGGCCCGCTCGAGGGCTGCTCGGGCATGCCGCGTCCGTCGGGCGCCGGGGCGACCTGCCAGCCACGCTTGTCGCGTGGCATCGGCGGATGCGCGTCGCGCCGTTCGACGTCCGGGGAGTCGCGCGCGTCCGCGGGTCCGCCGGGCTCCGGGCTCATCGCCGCTCCGAACCCGGGGGGCCGGTCGGCGTCACAGCGGTGAGCGCCGACGAGGCACCATCCCCGGTTGCCCTGGCGCCTGGCTTCGGAGCGTAATCCATCGCTCGGCATTTTCGCAGGTCGGCGTCGCCGGTCGCGATGCGAACCGGGAGTGGCCGGCGGCCGCTGGGTTTCGGCTGCGGTCGACCGGTAGGTTTCGGCTGGTGGAGATGGCCTGCATCGACGGCGAACTCGTGGCGCAAGCCGACGCCCGCGTGCCGGTGACCGATGAGGGACTGCTGCGAGGCGACGGCGTCTTCGAGGTGATGCGCCTCTACGACGGCGTCCCCTTCGCCCGCGAGCGCCACCTCGAGCGAATGGCCCACTCCGCCCACGGCCTGCGCCTGAAGCTCGACGTCGGCGCGCTGGATTCCGACATCGACGCGCTGCTCGCCGCCACGAAGCCCGGCGACGTGCTGCTCCGCGTGCTCGCCACGCGTGGGGGCCACCGGATCGTCCTGCTTGAGCCGCTGCCGCCGCTCCCGCAGGCGCTGTCACTCGACTACGTGACGTTCGCCCCCGTGCGTGTGCTCGACGGCATCAAGTCGCTCTCCTATGCCGCCAACATGCTGGCGACGAGGATCGCCCGCGAGCGCGGCTACGACGACGCTCTGCTCGTGACGCCGCACGGGCGCGTGCTCGAGCTGCCGACCGCGTCGTTCTTCTGGGTGGACGCCGGCGAGCTCCGCACGCCGCCGCTCTCCGATCACATCCTCGACTCGATCACCCGACAGATCGTGATCGATGCCGCGGGCGCCGTGGAGGCCCCGACGACCCCGGCCGAGCTCGAGCTCGCCGAAGAGGCGTTCGTCGCCTCGAGCGTCTTCGAGGTGCTGCCCGTGAGCAGGATCGGCGATCGCGAGCTGCCGGCCGCCCGGCCGATCACGACGGCAGCCACCCGCGACGTGCGGGCGTACATCGCCGCCGCCGCCGTCCAGTCCGGCTGAACCACGCCCCGTCGCGTCGGTGCCACGTCCGCGTCAACCCGCGGCCACCAGCGGGGCGGCGAGGCCATGAGCTCTGTATTCGTGATCCAGGGCGGCCACGGCTAGCGAATAGGACTGCCTCGGGCGGTGGCCGGCGAAGGTGACCGTGATCGATCCGGTGAGGCCACGCAACACGATCGCAGCGCCGACGCGATGACCTTTCGAGTCCCTTGCGTCACGCGCCCATTTCGGAAGCGCCCAGCGCAGCGGGGTCTCGGGGCTCAGGCTCACGCGCCAGCTCAGGCTCTCGCCGTGGGGGGTCGACCGCTCGGCAAAGGACACGACCCCCTGGGCCGCGGGCGCGTCGGTCACGCGGATGCTGCATCCCGGCGCGAGCCACGCCGGGCTTGCGCCCGCGAGGAGCGTCACGCCGCCGGAGCGTTCGCCGACGAGCATGTTGCGCAGCAGGGCGACGTAGTCCGCGGCGAACGTGCCATGCGGGGAGAGGTTGACGGGCGACGCGCGGCGGCCGAACGGTGGGACGTCCCACTCCCAGCCGTTACCGGTGGAGGTCGTGTGGGCGAGCTCGGAGTAGAGGCCCGCGACGGCGTGTCCCGCGTCCCCTGCCGCCAGCTCGGTCTGAAAGACGCTGAAGGCGAGGTAGTCGTGCAGGCTGCGGCCGCCGTCGTATGTCGCGAGGCCCTCGGCCATGTGGTCCCGCGCCCATGACAGCGTCCGCCTGACGGCCGGCGAGGTCGAGCGGAGGACTTCGAGCGGGTACGCGGCGTAGTAGTTGCCCCAGTCCTGTCCGCCCGGCGCATCGAGGACGGGAGGTATGTGGCCGGTGCGCGCGACGGCGCGCGAAACGGCGCGGCCGAGCGAGGACTCGAACCGGCGATCGACCTCCAGCCAGCGCGCGGCGAGGTCCGGGCGCCCGGCGAGTTGCGCGTCCGCGACGGCGGACCTGAGCCCTGCGGCGGCCCACAGGTCGTCGCCCGTGATGTGTCCAAACGCGAGCTCGTCGTCGTGTGGGTTCGCCGCGGGCAGCAGCCCGAGCGGATCGCTTGCCGTGACGGATGAGAGCCAGCCGATCGCTGCACCGATCCGGTCGAGCTGTTCGGCGGCGAATCCCGGCTGCCGCGCGAGCGCGGCGTGCTGCTCGAGCGCCCACAGGGCCTCGCCGAACCCGTCGTACTGGCCGGGCCGTGAGATGAAGAGGCCGTCGGGGCGCTGAAAGCGGTCCATGAACGCGAGGTTCTCGGCCGCCTGCCGGTGGAGGCCCGCGAGGTCGAGGGCCTGCGTCTCGAGCGCCCCGTCGCGAATCCAGAAGGCCTGGTATTGGAGCTTGTTCGACGCCTGGACCCAGCCCGAGGCGCCGCGATACCGCGAGGCCAGCATCTCGTTGACCGCCGCCCGATAGGTGTCCTGCACCTTGGCCTCGGGCACGTTGACCTGCATCATCCCGGCGTCCTCAGCGCTCCAGGCGCGCGTCAGCTGCGCTCGCGCGCGAGGCAGCGGCATCGCATCCAGCGTGCGGTCGGCGCCGGCTCCGGCCACGGGAGGCGTGAGCGGGACCTGCCAGGTGAGGCGTGCAGACCCGTGCCGCCGGAGCGCGAGCACGAACAGGCGGCCGTCGCGGACTGCCGTCGGCGCAGGCGCGCAGGGCGTGGCGAATGGAAGGCTCCGCGCGTCCGGCCCCCGCGCGAGCAGCGCGCCGGAGCTGAGCAGGTCGCGTCCGGAGGTGGAGTACTCGAACCCCGCCGAGAAGGCACGACCGGGCTGGCTGTAGGAGCCCTCGGGCTGGCCGACCGCCGGACGCTCGTAGCGGTAGGCGCCCGTCGGCATGCCGTGGGCGCCCCGGATCTGGCGCCCACGCGTGTACGCGAGCGCCATCTCGACCCTTGCCGCGGCGGGGCGGTTCGACTCGTTCCCGACGGCGACGGTCACGTACGCGACGGGGAGATCCCCCACCGCGATCGCGAAGACGCTCTGCGTGTAGCGCACGGAGCCGTCGAGCATCGTGCTCGAGAGCAGCGGCTGCGAAGGGTCCGCGAGCCGGCGCGTTGGCTGGCTCCACGGCTCCAGTCGGCGGCCGACTCGCAGCTCGTACTCGGCCCAGCCCGTGTAGAGGTCGCCCTCGGGTGTGATCTCGCCGCCGGCGAGCACGCCGGGCACGGCGACCTGATCGGTGGGCGCCGAGAGGAAGCCGGTGAGCGTGGCGGCGCGCGAGCAGCTCGGGTGCGCGGCGAGATCGGCGATGCATCCCGCGAGAGCCAGAGCGATGGGAAGGACACGCGCCGCCGCTGCGGGGAGGGGGCCCTGCGCGGCGGCGCGTGGCTGAGGACCCGGCCGGTCCGTGGACGGTGCGAGGAGCATGGTCTTGCCGCCGACGGACTGGCGGGAGGACCCAACCTATGCAGACAACTGTCTGCAATCCAGGCATGTTTACGACTCGCTCGGGGGCCGGGCCCCCAACGCCCTCGAACGGCTCAGATCTCGCGCGCGTCGCCGGAGCGCTCGGCGATCACGCGATCGGCCCATCTCCGGGCGCCAGGTCCGAGCGGGCGCCCGAGCAGCGAACGGTGGTCGGCCACCCACTCGTATGCCCGCGAGGTCGGGCCCGGGAGCAGGGAGGTCAGGCGCGCGAGCGCCCGCCCCGCCGGGAGGACGGCGAGCGCGGCCGGTATGCCGGCGCCGCCCGAGTGAACCGCGCCATCGGAGGTGACCAGGTGCCACGAGCGCAAGCGCTCCTCGCGCGGCACCTCCGCGAGCAGCCGCTCGCCGATCTCGCTCTGGATCGGGACGGGTCTCAGGCGCCCGCCGCGGTCCCAGCGCAGCAGCAACGCGAGGAGCGCCTTGCAGAGGCCGCAGTCGCCGTCATACAGGACGGTGGGCGCGTCGGCCGCCATCGATTGGCTCCTCAAGCTGCGCGCGCAGCCCATGCGCGCGCGATCTGGCGCATCAGCGCCGGGTAGACGATCAGGTGCCGAAACGGTCCGATCAACGCCATGTACGCCTCCCCGAGCCTCCCCCGGGTCTTGACGTAGACGGCCATCTGTCCGTGGTAGGAGCCGTCGCGCTGCCCGACCCAGCCGAGGTGGAGCACGCCGTGAACCGTGCGGTTCGAGATCTCGGCCGCCGACTCGCGATCGGTCCGGTAGAGCGGCGTGAATCTCACAGATCCCACGCCCGGGCGGCGGCCGTCGGCGCCGAGGGCGCTGCCGCGCAGGGCCTCGGGTACGCGCTCGCTCAGGCTCCGTTCGCTCCGACCCGGCACCGAGCGATCGTCGGAGGCCCTGTCCCACCCAAAGAGCTCGCCGATGCGAAGTCGCAGCCGGAAGAGGGCGCGGGCGGCTCTCGAGTCTCCGGATGTTGGGTCGAGTGAGTTGAGGACCTCGACGAGCGCGGGGAAGTCGTCCGGCCCGCCGTCCACCGGGAGCCGCCAGACGTCGAGCAGCTTGAAGTCCGGGACGATCTGGTCGATCAGCCAGCCATGCTGCGCCTGCGCCGCGTTCGGCAGCCTCATCGCCTACAGGGTCGCAAGTCGCCGGTGCACGAGCCACACAGCCATCGAGCCCTCGCCCACCGCGGGGGCGACCCGCTTGAGCGACCCCGAGTGAACCCTCACCTGCTGGCCTCGAGCACGAAGGCGACGTCGTCGACGTAGCAGTAGGACCAGTCTTCGCCCGGCTCGACCGAGGTCACGATCGGATGGCCGCTGGACTGGACGTGCGCGGTCGCATGACGGTTCGGGGAGGAGTCACAGCAGCCGACGTGTCCGCAGCTGCGGCAGACTCGAAGATGCACCCATGAGGCGCCGATCGCCAGGCAGTCCTCGCAGCCGGCGACATGGTCCGGACGCTCGACGAGGACCTGATCGAGGTGCGTGCACTCGACCATCACCTCACCCCGCCAGCACTCGACGACGAATCGGCCTGCGCGGCGCATCGAGACACGCGCGCCGGCCACGCATGCCCGACGAGGCACGCGACGCGGCGAATGTCCTGCAGCTGCACGGTTACCTCCTGGTCGGGGTTCTCAGACACACGTTGACGAAGCTGTCAAGCCCCCGGCGCCGGAGAGCTCGCATCGCGTGACCGGTCAAAGCGGTTGCTCGGAATCCGAGGCGTGCGTGGGCGAGCCGCCGGCGAGCAGGCCGAGCGCATGCGGGAGGGCCTCGAGCAGCGCCTCGCCAACCTCGTCGATGCTCGCGGGGCTGCCCGGGAAGTTGACGATCAGCGTCGAGCCGCGCGTCCCCGCGATCGCACGCGAGAGCATCCAGTAGGGCGTGTGCGCCCTGGAGGCGTCCCGCATCGCCTCCGCGATCCCGGGCGCCTCTCGCTCGAGGACTGCGCGCGTCGCCTCGGGCGTCACGTCGGTGGGGGAGAGCCCGGTGCCGCCGGTGGTGAGCACCAGCTCACAGCGCTCCACGTCCGCCCAGTGGCGCAGCCGGGACTCGATCGTCGAGCGCTCGTCCGCGATCACCTCGCGTCCCGCCAGGCGCGCCCCCAGCCGCGTGGCCAGCTCGGCCAGCCTCGGTCCGCTCTGATCCTCTCCCTCGCCTCGCGCCTTGGAGGTGCTGATCGTGATGATCGCTGCGCGCACGTCGAACTCAGTCGGGGTGCCGCCGGTAGTCGCTGCGCCCGCCGCGCTTCTCGAGCAGCGCCACCTGCTCGAGCACGATCCCGCGCTCAAGCCCCTTGACCATGTCGTAGACGGTCAGCGCGGCGACCGCACAAGCCGTCATCGCCTCCATCTCGACGCCCGTGCGGGCCACCGTGCGGACCTCGCTCGTGAGCTCGACGAGGCCCCGGTCGGCGTCGACGCTCGCCGCGACGTCGGCGTAGGTGAGGGGCAAAGGGTGCGCCAGCGGGATCAGCATGCCGGTCTGCTTGGCGGCTTGGATCCCTGCGAGCCTCGCGACGCCGATCACCTCTCCCTTCGGTCCGTCTTCGTCCCGCACGGCGCGAGCGCTGCCGGGCGACATGCGCACCCGCGCCCTCGCGCGTGCGACCCGTTCGCTCGGCTGCTTGGCGCCGACGTCGACCATCCGGGCCCTGCCCTCGCCGTCGACGTGGGTGAGCTCGCCGGCTCCCGCCGAGCCAGGCGCCGGGGCGCCGACGGGCGGCTCGACGCCGGGCACCCAGGGCCCGTCAGCAGACGCGCCGATCTCGCGCTTCCAGATCGGCGCCTCCGCCTTGATCCGGTCGATCGCCTCCCGTGCCGCCGCGAACGCCTGCTCGCGGTGCGGCGCCGAGACCGCGACGATCACGCTCGGCTCTCCGAGGGGGACGCTGCCGACGCGGTGCTCCGCGGCGGCCGCGGTGAGCTCGTGCGCCTCGACGCAATCGGCGAGGATCCGCTCGATGCGCTCGCGCGCCATCTCGACGTAGGCCTCGTAGTCGAGACTCGGGATCTCGCGCGTCACCCCCTGGAAGAGCACGATCGCGCCGGCTGCGGGGTCCCCGATGCGCTCGAGCAGCGCCGCGAGCGATAGCGGCTCCTCGCGGATCCGGGCGCGGGGCGCCCGCGCAGCCGGGGAGCCGCCGCTCAGCGGCGGGATCAGAGCGAGCTCGTCGTCGGGCGCGAGCCTGGTCTGATCGTCGGCATAGTCGCGGTTGACCGCCATCCGAACGGGAAGTCGCTCGAGCAGCTCCCGCAGTCGCTCGTCGCGGGAGAGCGCGCGGATCGCGTCGGCGACCGTCGCGCCCGGGCTCAGGTCGAGCTCGACCCACTCGCCACCGGCTCGCTCGCGCAGCACAGCGAAGAGACGCACTCGGACTCGCATCCGGCCCTCGCCGCCAGGCGCCCCGCTCATATCGGCGCCCCCTGGAGGAGGTTCAGCGGCTCGATCGCGACGCGCTCGCCGGCCCGCACGCTCGCCGCGTCGGTGGGGATGATCGCGAGCACGTCCGCGCCCAGCATCGAGGTCAGGACATGCGATCCCTGCGCTCCCGTTGGCTCGACGTGCAGGCCGTCCTCGAGCGCGCGCAGCCGGCAGCGCACGGCGTGCGCCCGGCCGGGCGCCTTCTCGTAGTCGCGGTCGAGAATTGCGCTCCACCGGCGCTCGAGGGGGGCTGCGCCCTGCATCCGGCGCAGCGCGGGCAGAGCGAGCAGGATGAACGTCACGATCGCCGAGACCGGGTTGCCCGGAAGCCCGAACACGGGCCGCTCGCCCAGCGTCCCGAACCACGTCGGGCGCCCCGGCTTCAGAGCGACGCCCCAGAAGACCTCCTGTGCGCCCAGCGATCGCAGCGCGGCCTTCACGTGATCGTGTCGGCCCACCGACACGCCGCCGCAGACGACGACCGCATCCGAGCCCTCGAAAGCCGCCTCGAGCGCCAGCTTCGTGCGCCCGGGGTCGTCGGGCACCACCTCTGAGCTCACGACCTCCGCTCCCGCGATCCGAGCGAGCGCTCCGAGCGCGTATGTGCTCGTGTCGCGCACGCCTCCCGGCCGCGTGGGGTCGCCCGGCGAGATCAGCTCGTCGCCGGTGACGCGGAGGGAGATCCGCGGTCGCCGCGAGCAGAGCACCGTCGCACGCCCCAGCGACGCGAGCACGCCGAGCTCGGCCGGCCCGAGCGCCGTGCCACCGGCGAGCACCCGTTCGCCGGGTTCGACATCCTCGCCCGCGCGTCGCACCTGGCACCCCCGCGGCGTCGAGGCTCGCACCTCGACGACGCCGTCGCGCGCGATCACGCTCTCGATCCTCACCACGGCGTCGGCGCCGCGGGGAAGCATCGCGCCTGTGGAGATCCCGATCGCCTCCCCGGCGCGAAGCTCGCGGTCGCTCGGCTTTCCCGCACGCGACTCGCCCACCACCGCCAGCGTCACGGGGGCGTCGTCGTCGGCGGCGGCGAGGTCCGCCGAGCGGACGGCGAACCCGTCCATCGCCGAGTTGTCGAACTCGGGCACCGGCTGCTCGGAGACGACGTCCTCGGCGAGGATCCGCCCGAGCGCATCGTTGAGCTCGATCTCTGTGGCGGAAAGCTGATCGACGTGCTCCAGGACCATGCGCCTGGCCCGCTCGATCTCTACGAGCTCACGGGCGCTCATGGCGGTCACTGTAATGCCCGACTGGCGGCGTGCGGAGCCACCGAGGGGCTCGAGCTGCTCCGCGGGCATTGCGCGACCATTCGTCCCTGGCCACCGGGCGAGCTCACATCGCGCGTCCGGGGGTAGCCTGGGGAGCAGTGCTCGACCAGCTCGGCAGACCGCTGCGCGACCTCCGGATCTCGGTCACCGACCGCTGCAACCTGCGCTGCCCCTATTGCATGCCGAAGGACGTCTTCGGGCCCGGCTTCGCCTTCCTAGAGCGCAGCGAGCTGCTGAGCTTCGAGGAGATCACGCTCGTCGCTCGCAAGCTTGCAGACCGTGGGGTCGTCAAGCTCCGCCTCACCGGTGGCGAGCCGCTGCTGCGCCGAGAGCTCGAGCGCCTGGTCGAGATGCTCGCGGGCATCGATGGGATCGATGAGATCGCGCTCACGACCAACGGTCTGCTGCTCGGCAAGCGCGCTCGTACGCTTGCAGATGCGGGTCTCAGCCGCGTCACCGTGAGCCTCGACGCGCTCGATCGCGAGACGCTCACGACGATGAGCGGCACTCCGCTCTGGCCCGAGCGTGTGCTCGAGGCGATCGACGTGGCCGCCGCGGCCGGGCTCGAGCCGGTCAAGGTCAACATGGTGGTCCGCCGCGGCTTCAACGATCACCGCGTCCTCGCGATGGCCGAGCGCTTTCGCCACAGCGGACACATCCTTCGCTTCATCGAGTACATGGACGTCGGCTCCAGCAACGGTTGGCAGCCGCAGGACGTCGTCGCGGCGGATGAGATCCTCGCTGTGATCGGACGGCGATGGCCGCTCGAGGCTCTGGCGGCGACCCGCGAGGGCGAGGTCGCCTCCCGCTACCGCTACAGCGACGGGGCGGGGGAGATCGGTCTCATCCATTCCGTCACGAAGCCGTTCTGCGGCGGCTGCACGCGCGCGCGGCTGTCGGCCGACGGCAAGCTCTACACGTGCCTGTTCGCGACTGGCGGACACGACCTGCGCGCGCTGCTCCGCGCGGACGATGGGGAGCGCCGGCTGGACGCGCGCCTGGCCGAGATCTGGGGTGCGCGCGCGGACCGATACTCGGCCGAACGTTCCGAGCTCAGCCGCAGCGAAGCCCACGCTGCCGCGTCTGCGGCCAGGATCGAGATGTCCTACATCGGTGGCTGAGGTCGAGCCAGAGCGTTCCCAGTATTTCCGGCGCGATCGCCCGCCGGCAAACCGCTCAACGACCGCACGGTTGGGACTCCGGGGATTGTTCAAGAAGGGGCAGGTCAGTCCGAACTGTTTATGCGAAACCCGCATGGGGCTGACCTATTAAGTTATGCCTGTCTCCATTGACGCCATGGGTGAGGGATTGGTAGCGTCGCGCTGGGTTTGGTAGGTATTGGTTTTCCCCAACGCGGGAAGCGCTGGGGTTCCTATGTGAGGGGGGATGAGCATGAGCCGTTTGGGTGTGCGTGCTTTCGTTGGGTGCGGCGTGGTGGTGTTCATCGGAGCCGGTGCGAGTACTGCCCTCGCGTTGCCGCCGGGGCCTTTGGCGGGGTTCAGCGCACCGCCGTCCGCGGCCGCTACCCAGAGCGCCAAAGCGTCGGTTCGCGTTCCGACGATCAAGTGCGCGAAACTCAAAGCCGGCCAGGTCCAGGCGCTCGTCGCCGGTGTCCGTATCGAGCAGCCGAGCGGAATGGCGACGAGCAACACTGGAGGCTCGGTCGCGCTCTTCTGCAATGGGCCGATCGCCGAATATCTGCCGCACATCCAGGTTGACGGTG
>DASZIU010000071.1:0-12885 GCA_035948815.1 Solirubrobacteraceae bacterium
CGTGCTGATCGAGGGCTATGAGAAGCGACCGATGATCCTGCAGCCCTGGCAGCCGCCCTACTACCGCGAACGCATCGAGCAGGCGGGCATGACGAAGGCGATCGACCTGCTGATGTGGAACCTCGAGGTCTCAGACCGCGAGCGCGTGCTGCCCGTCATCTTCGAGCTCGCCGAAAAGGTGCAGAGCGAGCACGGCATCCGAGTGCGCCCGATGCGACGTCGCCAGCTGCGCAAGGACATGGACGCCTTTGCTGAGGTCTACAACTCCGCCTGGTCTGAGAACTGGGACTTCGTCCCCTACTCCAAGAAGGACCTGGACGCCTACGCCCAGGAGCTGCAGCTCGTCTTCGACAAGCACTGGTTCATGATCGCCGAGCGCGAAGACACCGGCGAGGTGGTCGGGATGGCGATAACCGTCCCGGACGCCAACGGGGCGCTGGCGAAGATGAAAGGCAGGTTGCTGCCGCTCGGCTGGTGGCACTTCCTGCGCAAAGGCCGGTTGACCGACCGCGTGCGCGTCGGCTTCCTGGGGGTCAAGCCCGAGTATCAGCACACGGGCGTGGCCGCGAAGCTCTATGAGGAGCATTTCAACGCGGCCGCCGTCCGTCCCCAGACCGGCGGCGAGATGGGCTGGATCCTCGAGACGAACACGGCCATGAACCGTGGCATGGAAGCGATGGGCGGGCGGATCGTGAAGCGCTACCGCGTCTACGAGCGACCCCTGGGCTAGGGCTCGCGCCGGCGCTGGGGTCTGGGGCGAGGTCTACACTTCGCCGGGTGAGCGACGCGCTGCAGTCACAGACGGTCGACGGCATCGAGGAGGCGGACGACTCCGAGGTCGTGGACGCGCTCCCGGTGCTCGCCCACGAGGCCGGCGGCGTGCCCGCGCGGCCCGGCGAAGGCGTCGTCAGCCGCCCGAGCAGCGTCGTGATCCCCGCGGTCCAGGCCGTCGCCGTCGCCGCCGGCGGGTTCGTCGCGGGCGCCGCCGTCGTCGGACTCGTGCAGCGCCGCCAGCGCCAGTCGGCGCCGCCGTCGAAGAGCCGGCGCCTGCGTGGGAGCGGCCGTGGCCGAGGCGCGCCCTCGCCCGGCGAGCTCGTTCAGATCGTCAGCAGCCGCTCGCTGCTCGTGGACGTCCACCTGCTGGGGAACCCGGGCGGCGAGCGCTGAGGGCCGGCGCCCTCGGGGGCGTGGCTCAGTCGCGCCGGCGGCCTGCATCGCGCTCGAGGATCAGCGCGAAAGTCGGGCAGGCCTGCACCGCACGCAGCGCGTTCTGGAGCTCCGCCCCCTCTAGCGGCTGCTCGCTGAGGATCGGATAGCCCCACTCGTCGAGGGTGATCCGCTCGGGGAGCAGCTCGGCGCACATCCCGTGGGCCTCGCACGCGATCGGGTTGACCCGCAGGCGCCGGCTCATCTGCCGGGACCCCACGTCGTGCTCGCCTGCGGCCGTCTGACGGGAAGCGGCAGCTCCGACTCCCGCAGGCACCGCTCGCAGCGCCCGTGCCGGGCATGGTCGGCGAAGTCCGAGGCGAAGCACCGCAGCGCGCTCACGATCAGGTTGACGGCGCCATCCGGGTGCCCGCAGGCCCCCCGCCCCGCGACGACGCCGGCGAGGCGCTCCAGGCGCGGGAGCGCCCCCCCACCGCGCCCGACGCCGCCCGAGAGCTCCTCGAGCGTCGTCGCGAGCGACCCGAGCCCGTGCACGCAGGGACCGCACTGTCCGGCGCTCTGGTCCGCCATCCAGCGCGCCACGCGAGCGGTTTCGGCTACCGGGCAGGCCTGCTCGGAGAGCAGCGCCACCACGCCCGCCCCCAGCGACGCGCCGTGCGCCGCGAGGTGTTCGTCGGACAGCGCGACGGCGTGGAGGCGCTCGGCGGCGATCCAGGATCCTGCGTACCCGCCGATCAGAGCTGCGCGAAGCGGCTCCGTCGTCCCGCCGCCGGCCGCGATCAGCGAGGACAGCGACGCGCCGTGGGCGATCTCATACACCCCGGGATCGGCCACCGGGCCGGCGAGCGTGACGAGCGCCGAGCCGGGGTGACCCGCGGGTCCGAGCTCGCGGAACCAGCCCGCGCCGTGACGGGCGATCAGGGCGACGTGCGCGAGCGTCTCGGCGTTGTTGACCAGCGTCGGACGGCGCCCGACGCCCCGTTCGAAGGGCATCGGCGGCCTGAAGGTCGGTCTTGCGGGCCCGTCGTTCAGGCGGCTGACGACCGCCGACTCCTCGCCGGCGACGTAGTGGTCGGGCATCTGCTCGAGCCGCAGGCGCGGCGGGCTTCCCGCGCCCTCCGGGCCGGGCGCGCCCTCGCGCTCGGCGATCGCCGCCCGCAGGCTGTTCACGCTCTCGGGCGCCGCGGCGGACACGCACACGATCACCTCGTCGGCTCCGATCGCCCCGGCGGCGAGGATCGCGCCGTCGAGGACGAGCTGCGGCAGCAGCTCGGTCAGCGTCCTGTCCTTGAGGCTCGCCGGCTCGGCCTCGACGGCGTTGACGACGACGAGCGCCCGGCGGCGCGCGTCGGCGACCGCGCGCAGCTTCATCCATGTCGGAAAGCCGGCACCACCGTGCCCGCGCAAGCCCGAGCGCTCGAGCTCCTCGATCAGCGCCGTCGCCCGCCCGCCGCGGCCGCGCGGCTGCGCGAGCGCCGGCAGCCCGCCGTGCAGGCCGGTGTGCTCGGCGAGCGTCATCGCGCGGTCGGGGAGGACGCTGGCGAGCAGCCGCGGCAGCCCGGCGGGCGCCGTCACCGCGGCCGGTGCCGAGCTGAGCGAAGCGGGCGAGGCGCTCATCGTTCCGCCGCCGTCGAGCTCGCGGAGGGGTGCCCCGTGAGCAGAGAGGCCGGGGTCCCCGAGCGCCTCGGCCATTCGCGGCCGAGCGGTCCGCCGGGCAGCCACAGCACGAGGAACAGCGAGAAGGCGGCGGCCGCACCGAGCGCCGCGCCGCGCCGGCCGCCGCTTCCCCGCCAGCCGATCAGCGCCCGCGCCGCCACGGCGGCCACGACCAGCGCCGCGCAGGCGATGCTCAGCCACAAGAGCCAGGCGCTTTTGACGTCGCTGCCGGTCCCCAGCCCGTGCACGAGCGCGATCGGCCAGCTCGCGTAGGTCAGCCAGTGGATCGTGCGCCAGCCCGTGAAACCGAGTCGCCGGCGGAGCAGGCTCGTCACGGTCACGGCCAGCAGCAGGTCGAAGGAGACGGCGCCGAGGCCGAGCCAGAAAGGCCGGTAGGCGCCCGCGAACGGGATGAACGCGTCGGCGAGCGCTATCGGCGCGAAGCTGTCGAGCACCGACGTGAGAATGTGGACGGCGAGGAAGGCCATCGCCAGCAGCGAGACGCTGCGGTGCAGCGAGTCGACCACGAAGCGGGGCCAGCGCGGCGTGCTCCAGCGCTGCACCTCGATCACGCCGAGCGCGACCGCGAGCGTGAGCAGCAGCAGGGCGACGGCGCCGGTCGAGCGGGTGAGGTACCAGTAGACGCTCGGGCCGGCCGAGGCGAGCGGCGCGGCGCTCATCAGACCGGCCACTCGCCGACGGTGCTGACCCGGCCGCGGCGGTCGACGAGCCTCGCCGGCAGCTCTAGCGAGGTCAGCCAGGATGGCGCGGCGGCCGCTCGCACAAGCGCGGCCGTCGTCGCGATGTTGGCATCGGCGCAGCTCCCGGCGGCGACGCTGACGGTGCGCCACGTGTCGAGCACCGGTGCGCCGGTGGCGGGGTCGATGATGTGATGCATCTCGGTGCCCGCGTGTCTCCAGCGCCGCACGGCCGTGCTCGACGTCGCGAGGCCCCCCGAGGGGATCGAGACGGTCTGCCCCGGCGCGCTCGGCCCGGCGCGGTGGTCATCGGTGACGTGAACGCGCCAGCCTCCCGCGGGAGCCGCTCCGGCGGTGCCGACGTCGCCGCCGACGCTGACGAGCGCTCCGCAGCCGCCCGCGCGGGCGGCTCCTGCGGCCGCGCGGTCGGCTGCCCAGGCTTTGGCGGTCGCGCCGAGGTCGAGCCGCACACCCGAGGGCACGCGGACGCTCGAGCGGGCGCGGTCCAGCTCGACGGTGCGCCAGCCGGCGACGGGGCGCGCGACGATCGTCCCAGCGCCGCGCGAGTCGCCGCCAGATCGGTCGAGCAGCGTCCAGTCGCGGTCGTATCCGAGCAGCTCGAGGGCGCGGCCGATGGTCGGGTCGAGGTCGCCGTCGGTCAGTTGGGCCGCCCGCACCGCCAGCTCGAGCGCCTCGAACAGAAGCGCTGAGACGCGCACCGTCGTGCCGGCGCGAGCGTTCAGGTTCGAGAGCTCGGAGTCATCCCGGAAGCGGCTGCAGGCCAGGTCGATCGCCTCGAGCTCGCGCACGACCGCGTCGCGGGCTGGGGCGAGCCCATCCGCGCTGGTCGTCTGCAGCTGCACGAGGGACCCGAGCGCCTCCCACTCGGCGCCCGCCGGACCGCCGGAGTCCCTGCGCGGCACCTCAGGAGCCACCGGAGACGGCGGGCGGCGAAGATTCCTTTGGCGGCGCGGGCGCGGATTCCTGGGAGGGCGGCGTTTCCTGCGACGGGGCCGCCTGCGGGGGCGCGGATTCCTGTGATGGCGCCGAGGGCTGAGACGGTTCCTGGGAGGCCGACGGCGGCTGCGATTCCTGGGTGGCCGATGGCGGCTGGGATTCCTGGGTGGCCGATGGCGGCTGGGATTCGCTTGACTGCGGCGCCTGTTGCGGCGGCCTCAGCGGCTGCGCGCGCTGTGTCGAGGTGCTCGGGGATGAGCTGCCGCCGGCGCCGCTGGCGCGGCTCCCGGCCGTTCCCGTCTTCAGCGTGTGCCCGGCGAACGCGTTGGCGGCGATGTCCGAGAGCACGCCCGTGATCACGACGCTGCCGGCGAGTAGGACGCGGTTCGCGCGCTTGAGCCGGCGCAGGGCGGCGTCGCGGGCCTTTGCGGTGTCCCCGGGCATCCGCTCAGCCGCCATGGTGGTGGTGTAGGCCCGAGGCGTGCATCCAGGGCCCGAATTCCGGGATCACGATAACGGCGAGCACGAGCCCGCCGACCAGCGCGCCGGCGAGCGCGAGCGTGCGCCCGCTGCGACCGGGCAACCGCTCTCCGAGCGAGGAGGAGGCGCCGTAGTCCCCGCGCAGCGCGGCCGGGATGCTGGGGAGATGCGCGAGCACATGCAGCCCCACGAATACGCCCCAGACGATGAAGCTCACTTTGTGGATCGGCAGCAGCGTGCCCCGCGACCTCGGCCCCGCGAACAGGAGCGCCACGCCGCTCGCGAAGACGACCACCGTGGAGAGAACGACGATCGGCGCCATCGCGCGCAGCGCTGCCGGGGGCGGCCCCTTGAGCCGGTAGGCACGGTCCCCCGTGTAGTAGCGCACGAAGCGGTAGCCCGTCGAGGCGAGCTTGAGCGCCAGCGGGCCGATCAAGAGCATCCCGACGAACAGATGGAGCCACAGGAGCTGCCCCAGTTGCAGGATCGTCACGCCGATCACGGCCAGCAGGACGATCAGAACCGCGCTTGCCGCCGCCGTAAGGCGCTCGTTGCCGGTCGTCCCGCCGCCGCGGGCCGGCGTGGTCGCGCGCTCGTCGGGGCGCGCATCGGAGACGCCGGCATCGAGCTGGCGCGAGGTGGCCATGAAATCAGTCTCGGCACACCGGCTAAGGCCGGGTTAACCGCCACATGAGAAGTCTCATCGAAAGCCGTGCCCGCTCCGGCGCCCCTGCGGCCTCGCCTATCCTTGCGGCATGCGTGGTGCCGCGGACTCAAACCGGCAGGGCGCGGCGGCAGCAGCGGGTGATGTGAAGGTGGAGCGCCGGAACTCGGTGGCCGGCGCCAACGTGCTCGTGATCGAGGACGAGCCGGGGATCGTCGACTTCGTGCGACGGGGGTTCGAGGCAGAGGGCTTCTCGATCGAGGCGGCGCTCGACGGGGTCGAGGGCGAGCGGCTCGCCCTTCGTGGTGGCTATGACGCGATCGTGCTCGACCTGATGCTGCCGGGACGTGACGGTCTGGAGGTCCTCGCCTCGCTGCGCCGTGCGACGCCGAACGTGCCGGTGATCGTGCTGACCGCGCGAGGTGAGCTCGACGATCGCGTGCAGGGACTGGAAGCCGGCGCGGTCGACTACCTGGTCAAGCCGTTCTCGCTCGCCGAGCTCGTGGCTCGCGTCCGCGCCCAGCTTCGGCTGATCGCCGAGGCGTCCGCGAGCACGGTCAGAGCCGAGGACATCGAGGCGGACCTGCTCACCCGACGCGTGCATCGCGACGGGCGCCCGGTGCTGCTCTCGACGACGGAGTTCGAGCTGCTCGTGTACCTGATGCGCCATCACGGCCAGGCGATCTCGCGGGAGGAGCTGCTGAGCTCGGTCTGGGGCTACCAGCACGATCCCGCCACGAACGTCGTCGACGTCTACGTCGGCTACCTGCGCCGCAAGCTCGGCAACCCAGACGATCCAGCGCCGATCCACACGGTTCGCTCCGTCGGCTATCGGCTCGGCTCGAGTTGAGCCGTGCGCGCGCGACTCGGCCGTCTCGCCCCCCGGGGACTGCGCTGGCGTCTCGCCGGGTGGGTGGCGCTCGTGACGCTGATCTGCACGGGCATCGCGTTCGTCGCCGTCTACCGCGGCACGGGGACGCAACTGCGAAACCAGGTCGACAGGGAGCTCGGCGTGTTCGGCGGGGAGCTCTCCCACGACGTGACCCGCGCCGATGCGAGGACGCCGCAGGGCCTCGCGCAGGCCAGCTCCCGCTACGTGCTCGACCAGCCGTTCAACGCGGGCTCGACGCTGCTGTTCGTGAGCGTCCCCGGCGCGGCGACCAGCTCCAACCGCTCCGAGCTGTTCGCCGGTCCGGCGCCGGACAACGGTGAGACCGTGGCAGCCCAGGCGAGCGAGGGCCGCCTGTCGGCGGTTCTGCTGACGGCCCCTTCGGGCTACTCGACGCTGAAGCTGCCCGACATCGGCAAGCTGAGAGTCCTCAAGCGCACCGTGCGGACTCCCGGCGGGCTGCACGCCTCGATCGGCGTGGGCGAGCCGCTCGCCTCCGTCAGCGACGCCCAGGCCGGCGTCGCGCGCGCCTTCATCCTCGGTGGCGCGCTCGCCCTCGCGGGAGCGCTCCTCGCGTCCTATCTGATCGGCGGCCGCGTCTCACGCCCCCTCAGGCGGATGGCCGGAGTCGCGGCGCGCGTCGATGCCGGCGACCTGCAGCCGCGGATCGAGCTGTCCGGCTCGGAGAGCGAGGAGGTGCGCGTGCTGGCCGACGCGTTCAACCACATGCTCGACCGGCTGACCGATGCGTTCGCCGGACAGCGGGCTTTCGTCGCGGACGCCTCGCACGAGCTGCGCACGCCGCTGACGGTGATCCGCGGCCAGCTCGAGGTCCTGGCCGCCCAGGACGGCGCCTCGCCCCGGGAGCTCGACCGCGTTCAGCGCGTCGTGCAGGCCGAGGTCGCGCGTATAACTCGTCTGGTCGATGATCTGTTGCTGCTCGCCAAGACAGAACAGACGGAGTTCCTGCGACTCGAGTCGATCGACCTGCCCGCCTTCGTCTCGGAGCTGTGGGACGGCGTGAGCCTGCTCGCCGAGCGCCGATACGAGCTGGGCCCGGTGCCCGCCGGGAAGCTCAGGGCCGATCCCGGTCGCCTCGCCCAGGTCCTGCGCAACCTGCTCGGCAACGCGATCGAGCACACCTCCGAGCGGGTCGGCATCGTGCGGCTGGCAGTCGAGCAGATGGCTGGCGGGCGCGTCCGCTTCCTCGTGGAAGACGACGGTCCCGGCATCCCGGCCGCTGACCGCGAGCGCGTGTTCGACCGCTTCCACCGCGTCGACTCGGCGCGCGACCGCGCATCGGGCGGCACCGGTCTCGGGCTGGCGATCGTGCGTGCGATCGTCGAGGCTCACGCGGGCCGCGTGTCCGCCTCGGCCTCACCCGAGGGAGGCGCCCGGATCGAGTTCGTGATTCCCGGCTTCTCGCCGGCCCCCGCGCGGGCGGCGGGCGCACGCGACGCGGAGGCGGCCGCCGGAGCGACGTCGGGCGGGGGGCGGGGGTGACGAGCGCGCCGCCGAGCTCCGGGCAGGGCCCGCCACCAGGCGCCGGGCGGGGCCGCGTCCCCAGCCCCGAGACCGTACGCCGCCGTCGCGCCGTCGCGCTGGCGGCGCTTGCCCTCGTGATCGTCCTGATCGTCTCGATCGCGGCCTCGGGGGGCGGCAGTCATGGCAAGGCGAAGAAGCGCTCGGCCAGCTCGGCCTCCGAAAGCGCGCCGGCGCGGTTCAACGTCCGCGCGTCGGCGCTCAAACTGCCGACGGCGCTCCAGTTCCCCGCCGCGGCCGCTCTGGAAGGGCAGCAGTTCGTGCTGCTCGGCGGACTGGAATCGGGTGAATCGTCGACGTCCGCCGTGACGGTCTTCGAAGCCGGGCGCGCGATCGCGCACGCCAGCCTGCCCGAACCGCAGCACGACGCGCCCGCGGTGCGTCTCGGCGGGATGGTCTACGTCTTCGGCGGCGGCCAGGAAGCCTCCTACGATCACATCCTGCGCTTCGATCCCGGCACGTCGAGCGTGACGCAGGCGGGCACGCTGCCACAGGCCAGCTCGGACTCCGCGGCCGCGGTCGTTGGCGAAACCGCCTACGTGATCGGTGGCTACAACGGCCAGCAGGCGCTCGACACGATCGTCGCCTGGCGGCCCGGCGGCGGCGCCGAAGTCGTCGCGCACCTGCCGTCGGGCCTGCGCTACGCCGCGGCCGCCGCGTCGGGCAGCTCGATCGTCATCGCGGGCGGGACGCCCGGTGAAGCCGCGAGCTCCGCGATCCTGCGCTTCGATCCCTCCACGCGCCAGGTGCTGCCGATCGGGCAGCTACCCGCTGCGACCGAGCACGCGTCGGCCTTCGCGCTCGGACGCTACGTCTATCTCGTCGGGGGACGCGGCTCGGCGCCCGGCAGCGAGACGTCGGCGATCGTCGCGATCGACCCGAGCACGGGCAGGACGGCGAGCGCGGGAACGCTCCCCCAGGCGCTGTCCGACGCCGGCGTCGTCGCCGCCCAGGGCGGCGCCTGGGTCGCGGGCGGCGCGGCGGCAGGCGGGCCGGTGGACTCGATCCTCCAGCTCGAACGGGTCGGCCCCTAGCGCAGCGGCGCAGGGGCGGTCATCGTGCCCGCGAAGCGCATGGCGAGCGAGTAGGGGGGCGTGAGGTCCACGCCGTCGGGGTTGCTGAGGTAGCCGGGGCTGGATCCGGCCACGCCGGTGTGGCCGTACTGCCACACGACTCGGTTGGTGCGCGGGTCGACGACGATCACACGGTGGTTGCGGTCGTCGTTGGCGAGCACGTCGCCGTTCGGCAGCGGCAGCGCGAGCGAGGGATGGTCGAGCGCGCGGGCCCCGCCCGGCGCATAGCGCCACAGGAGCCTGCCGGTGCTCGTGAACGTCTCGATCGCGCCGGGGCTTTCGTAGTCGACCGACAGCAGCACGCCGGGCCGCAGCTCGTTCGTGTCCGACGGATAGCTGAAGCGCGGCGGATGGACGGAGAGCAGCGTCCGCCCGTTGGGCGCTAGCACGTCGACCCAGTTGCCGTTGATCTCGGTGACGACGGTCCTTGAGCCCGCCGCCGGGAAGGCGCCGTTGGGGCTCCCGAACGAGACCCCGGGCCGGTGTTCGCAGGTCCCCGTCGCCCCGAGCTGCCACAGCGGGCGATGGCGCGGCGGGCGGATCACGAGCAGGCGGCAGTTCATGATGTCGGCCGTGAGGATGTCTCCCGAGGGCATCAGCAGCGCGTCGTCGGGGTTGTGCGCGTAGCCGGCTTCGACGCCGGCTTCGCCCGGGTGCCCGTAGCGGTAGACGATCCGCCCGCCGGCGGGGTCGATCACGCTGATCACCTGGTCGTCCTCCTGCGTCGCGATCACGCGCCGTCCATCGGGTGAGAAGAAGGCATCGTCGGGAACCCGGAAGGTCTGTCCGGACGCGAGGTCGCCGGGCGCGGGAAAGCGCCAGATGATCCGTCCGCGAGGGTCCACCTCGAGCAGCCGGTTGTTGTCGCGGTCGGCGATCAGGACCGGCCCGGGCAGCACGCTCGGGTCAGAGCCCGGTGCCAGCCACGCCGTCGCCGAGCCGAGCCGGGCGCCAGCGCGGGTCCCGGGGGGATGCGGCGCCTGCTGGCCGGGCGGCCCGCTCACCGCCGACGCGGCCCCGCGGCGGGCTCGCTGCCGGTCTTCGTCGGACGCCGCCACGCTCACGCCGGCCACGAGCAGCACGAGCAGCGAGACCGCGACGGCGCGACGGCGGCGGATCGTGCGCCTTCTCCTCTGCGCCCGGCTAGGCAACGACTACCGCCGCGCCCATGAAGCGGCCCGCCCGCAGGTCGGCGAGCGCGTCGTTCACCGCGGCAAGGTGATAGAGGGTGACCCTGGTCCTCACGGGCACCCGCGGGGCGAGCTCCAGGAACTCCCGGCCATCCAGGCGCGTCAGGTTCGCGACCGAGCGCACCGAGCGCTCGAGCCAGAGGATGTCGTAGGGGAAGGAGGGGATGTCGCTCATGTGAATCCCGCCGCACACGACGACCCCGCCGGGGGCGAGCGCCCGCAGCGCGGCGGGGACGAGCGCCCCCACGGGCGCGAAGATGATCGCGGCGTCGAGCGGCTCCGGCGGGGCGCTGTCGGAGGACCCCGCCCAGACCGCGCCGAGCTCGCGCGCGAACTCCTGCGTGCGCTCGTCGCCGGCCCGCGTGAACCCGTACACCCGCCGACCCTGCGAGCGGCAGACCTGGGTGAGGATGTGGGCCGAGTCGCCGAAGCCGTAGAGGCCGATGCGCTCGGCCTCGCCGCACATGCGCAGCGCCCTGTATCCGATCAGCCCTGCGCACATCAACGGCGCCGCCTGCTCGTCGGAGTACGCGGCGGGAATCGGGAAGCAGAAGCGTGCGTCGGCGACGGTGTACTCGGCGAAGCCACCGTCGATGTCGCGCCCGGTGAACCGCGCGTTCGGGCACAGGTTCTCGCGCCCGCTGCGGCAGTACTCGCAGGTGCCGTCGGTCCATCCGAGCCACGGCACGCCGACGCGCCCGTCGGGTGCAGCTCCCTCGATCGACTGCTCGTCTCCTGACACGACGGTGCCGACGATCATGTGCCCGAGGATGCGGGGCGGATTCGGCACGTCGACCTCGCCGTCGAGCAGATGCAGGTCGGTACGGCAGACGGCGCACGTGTGGACGCGGATCAGCAGCTGTCCGGGGCCGGGCTCGGGGGTCGGGCGCTCGACCTCGCGCAGCGGCCTGCCGACGCCCTCGAAGACCATCGCGCGCATCGTCTCTGGGGTGCCGGGCACGGTCATCCTCGGCCTAGTGAACCACGATCGGCGAGCCGCCCTCCTCTCGCGCCGGCGGGCCCCATCCTGTCAGCCGAAGAACAGCTGGGCGGTCTCGTAGAGGACGGGGTCGAGCAGCTTGGGCTCGCGCAGGGCGTCCTCGAGCGCGACCTCAACGATCTCCGTTCCCCGCAGCGCGACCATCGCGCCGAAGCGCTCGCCGGCGACCGCGTCCATCGCCGCGACGCCGAAGCGGGTCGCGAGCACGCGGTCATAGGCGACCGGTGTGCCACCTCGCTGCACGTGACCCAGGATCGTCACGCGGCTCTCGTAACCGGTGCGCTGCTCGATCTCGCGCTCGAGGGTCACGCCGATGCCGCCGAGCCGGGCGTGCCCGAAGGCGTCGGTCGGCGCGTCCTCGCGGGTGTGCAGCGTGCCCTCGATCGGCGTCGCCCCCTCGGCGACGACGACGATCGAGAAGTTGGGGCCGCGTTCGTGGCGGCGGCGGAGGTGCGCCACCACCTCGTCGATGCTGAACGGCCGCTCGGGCACGAGGATCGCGTCCGCGCCGCCGGCGATCCCGGCGTCGGCCGCGATCCAGCCCGCGTGGCGGCCCATGACCTCGACGACCATCACGCGGTTGTGGGACTCGGCTGTCGTGTGCAGGCGGTCGATCGCGTCGGTGACGATCTGGACCGCGGTCTGGAAGCCGAACGTGACGTCGGTTCCGCCGAGGTCGTTGTCGATCGTCTTCGGCACGCCGACGACCGGCACCCCGTCCCGGTGCAGGCGCAGCGCCACGCCGAGCGTGTCCTCGCCGCCGATCGGGATCAGCGCCTCCACGCCTCGCCGGCTCAGGGTGCGCGTGACGAGCGCCGTCCCGTCCCGGCCGTCGGCGAACGGGTTCGTCCGCGACGTTCCAAGGATCGTGCCGCCGCGCGGGAGGATGCCCGCGGTGCTCTCGCGTGTCAGCTCGACGGCTTCGTCCTCGAGCACGCCCGCCCAGCCGTGGCGGAACCCGAGGAAGCTGTGTCCGCCGGCGAGCCCCTTGCGGACCACGGCCCGGATCACGGCGTTCAGGCCGGGACAGTCGCCGCCTCCCGTGAGCAGCCCGATGCGGGCCATCAGATCCCCTGTCCCGGCAGGAACTCGTTGGTGAACGGCGGAAGCGCGCCCCCGGGTTCGCGGGCGAGCAGGTGGTGCGAGAACATCCAGCTGCCGAAGGCCGCCCAGGCAGAGGGGTCCTGCCAGCCGAACGGCTTGCTCGGATCCGCGGGCTGCGTCGCGGGGAGCGTGCGGCGAATCGATTCCAGCTGGAGCTTGGGTTCCAGGGAGGGATTCGCCTTCACGACGAGCGCCGCCCCGGCGGCGGGGTTTGCCCGCACCTCGCGCTCGCCGCGCGTCAGCGCCTGCAGGAACGCCCGCAGGTCCTGGCCGCCGGTGTGCGCCTGCGCTTCACGGACGACGATCACGAGCTCGTCGTAGGTCGGCACCCCGGCGCGGTCGACGGGGATCACGACCGGCCGGCGGCGTTGCAGTTCGAGCTGGACGCCCTCGTAGTTCCAGAAGCCGCCGAGCGTCGCGTCGACCTTTCCGGAGAGCATCGCGGGGACGAGGTTGAAGCCGACG
>DASZIU010000072.1:0-5741 GCA_035948815.1 Solirubrobacteraceae bacterium
TGCGTGAAGCGCTCCTTCGACCGCGCCTCGGTCGACGGGCAGCTCTCGACCAACGACACGGCGGTGCTTATGTGCTCGGGGGCCAGCGGCGTGAGCATCGCGCAGGAGAGCGAGGACGAGCTGCGCTTCGGGGAGGCGCTCGATGCGCTGTTGCGCCAGCTCGCGATCATGATGGTGGCCGACGGCGAGGGTGCCGGCCGAGTCGCCCGCGTGGCGGTGCGGGGAGGTCACCCGGAGGGGGTCGAGGCGGCGGCGCGCGCAGTTGCCAACTCGCCGCTCGTGAAGACCGCTCTGCACGGCGGGGACCCGAACTGGGGCCGCATCGTCCAGGCGGTAGGCGCTGCGCTGCCCGGCACCGCGCCGCTGCCACTGGACGTGACGATCGAGGGCATCCAGGTCTGCTCGGCCGGTGCCGCGATCCCGTATGACGAGCGGGCGCTCGCGAGTGCGGTGCGGCGGGAGGAGGTCGACTACGAGGTCGACCTGCCGGGAGAGGGAGCCGAGACGGAGGTCTTCTTCTCCGATCTCTCCCACGAGTACGTGACCATCAACGCCGACTACACGACATGAACACGCCATATGAAGCTCAAAACCGACCTGGAAGGCAATCGCCATGCGCGACGTAGGCACGCTGCTCGAGGCGCTTCCCTACATCAGGGAGTTCCACGGCAAGACGGTCGTGATCAAGTACGGGGGGGCCGCCATGGAGGACCCCGCCCTGCGCGAGGAGTTCGCGCGCGACGTCGTGCTGCTCAAGTACGTCGGCCTGAACCCGATCGTCGTGCACGGCGGCGGCCCCGAGATAACCGCCTACATGGAGCGTCTGGAGATCCCCGTCGAGTTCGTCGGTGGCCTGCGCGTCTCGAGCGAGGACACCGTCGAGGTGGCGAAGATGGTGCTGATGGGGAAGGTCAACAAGGAGATAGTCCTGCGGCTGAGCCGCCACGGCCAGCCGGCGGTCGGCCTCTGCGGAGACGACGGCTCGCTCTTCCGGGCCGCGCGGCGCTTGGCCCCGGGCGGCGAGGACATCGGCTTCGTCGGGCGGATCGAGCGCGTCAACGTCGGCGTCATCAACCACATCTCGAGCGACTACATCCCGGTGATCGCGTCGGTCGGCGCGGACCGCGACGGACGCTCCTACAACGTCAACGCCGACGAGGCCGCGGGCGCCGTCGCGGGGGCGATCGGCGCCTACAAGGTCGTGTTCCTGACCGACGTCGGGGGATGGCTCGAGGACGCCGCCGATCCGCAGAGCCTGATCCGGCGGGCGACGGTGGGAGGGGTGCAACAGGCGCTGGGCGCGCTCGACGGCGGGATGCGCCCCAAGCTCGAAGCGTGCGTCGCCGCGATCAACGCGGGCGTGACGGCCGCGCACATACTCGACGGACGCCTCGCCCACTCGCTGCTGCTCGAGCTGTTCACGGACGAGGGGACCGGGACGATGATCGAGGCGGCGCCGTGAGCCTGGCCGAGCTTCAGGAGCTCGAGCGCGCGCGGTTGATTCCCTCCTACGCGCGCTATCCGGTCGAGTTCGTGCGTGGCTCCGGCCCATGGTTGTGGGATGCCGAGGACAACGAGTACCTCGACTTCCTGTGCGGGATCTCCGTCACGAACCTCGGCCACTGCCACCCGCGCGTGGTCGAGGCCGTGCGCGAGCAGGCAGGCCGCCTGATGCACGTCAGCAACCTCTTCTACACGCGCGGAGCGATGCAGCTGGCCGAGCGCCTGTCGGCTTCGAGCCTCGGCGGCAAGGTTTACTTCTGCAACTCGGGCGCCGAGGCCAACGAGGCGGCGATCAAGCTCGCCCGCAAGGCTCGTCCCGGCGGGGACATCGTCGTCGTCCACGGCGCCTTCCACGGGCGGACGTACGGGGCGCTGTCGGCGACTCCACAGGAGTCCAAGCAGGCGCCCTTCGCTCCGCTGGTCCCGGGGTTCCGCGCAGTCGAAGCGACACCCGCAGCGATCGCGGCCGCGATCGACTCGAGCACGGCCGCGCTGCTGCTCGAGCCGATCCAGGGCGAGACCGGCGTGCACGCGCTGTCCGAGGAGCTTCTGCGCACGGCGCGGGCCGCATGCGACGAGCACGGCGCCGCGCTGATCTTCGACGAGATCCAGACCGGGATGGGTCGCACGGGCTCGCTCTGGGCTTACGAGCAGACCGACGTGACGCCCGACGCGATCACGGTCGCGAAGGCGCTCGGAGGCGGGCTGCCGATCGGAGCGCTCGTCACGGGCGAGCGCCTCGCCGATGTGCTTCAGCCCGGAGACCACGGCTCGACGTTCGCGGGCGGCCCCGTAGTCGCCGCGGCCGCGCTCGCCGCGCTCGAGTTGACCGACGACGAGGATCTGCTGGCACGCGTTCGGGCGCTCGGCGGACGGCTCGCGGCGGGGCTCGAACGGTTGGCGAATGTGCTCGAGGTGCGCGGGCGGGGTCTGATGCTCGCGTGTGAGCTGAACGTGCCGGCTCCGCCGGCGGTGCGGCGTGCGCTGCTCGAGCAGCGGCTGGTCGTGAACGCGACGGGCCCGACGACGCTGCGGCTTTTGCCGCCGCTGACGATCGGCGAGGAGCACGTGGACGAGGCGCTCGGGCGTCTGGCGGCGGCGCTGGAGGGGTGAGCGCGATGCGCCGAAAGCTCGCCGGCGGCTTCGAGCTCGACGACGACCCGGCAAGGGTGGACCTCGACGCCGTGCACGCGTTCATCAGCGAACGCTCCTACTGGGGGCGCGGACGCTCCCGCGATCTGCAGGAGCGTGCGATCCGAGGCTCCACGCGTGTCGTCGGCCTCTACCTGGACGGCCGCCAGGTCGGCTTCGCGCGGGCCGTCTGTGACGACGCGACGGTCGCCTATCTCGCCGATGTGTACGTGCTCGAAGAGTTCCGCGGTCGCGGGCTCGGGCTCGAGCTCGTCCGCGAGATAGTCGAGCGCGGCGTCGCGCCCGAGGTTCGCTGGCTGCTGCACACGGCCGACGCCGAGGGCCTCTACGCGAAGCTCGGCTTCAGGCGCGGGCCGCTCCTCTACCCGCTGATGGAACGCGGGCGCCGGGCGCCGGGGGAGACCGCGGACGCGAGCGATCCACGCAGCGCGCCGGCCGGCCGCTCCGATCCCACGAGCCCACGGCAGCCCGAGTAGCCTTCCCCGCCCGTGAGCACTGACAGCAACCTCGGCGCGGCTCGCACCGCCTCCTATGAGGCGGACCCCGAGCAGGTCCACAGGGTCCTGCTCTTGTACTCGGGCGGCCTTGACACGAGCGTGATGCTCAAGTGGATCCAGGATCACTACGGCGCCGAGGTCGTGTGCCTGACGGTGAACCTGGGCCAGCCGGGCGAGGACTATGAGGTGATCAGGGGGAAGGCGATCCGGCTCGGAGCGCTCGAGAGCCATGTCGTCGATGCCCGTGAGGAGTTCGCGCACGACTATCTCGCTCCCGCGATCAAGGCCAACGCGCTGTACGGCGCCGGCTACCCGCTGTTCACCGCGCTCGGGCGACCGCTGATCGCGAAGCTCGCGGTCGAGCACGCGCGCAGGTCGGGCTGCGACACGATCGCCCACGGCTGCACGGGCAAGGGAAACGACCAGGTGCGCATCGAGGCCACGATCGCGACGCTCGCGCCCGAGCTGAAGGTGATCGCCCCCGTGCGAAGCTGGCAGATGGGCCGCGAGGAGGAGATCGCCTACGCGCGCGAGCACGGCATCCCGGTGAAGGGCGGTACCGAGGCGGCCCCCTATTCGATCGACGACAACCTCTGGGGACGATCCTCGGAGGGGAGGTGGATCGAGGATCTCGGCCACGCTCCCGAGGACGACGTCTTCCAGCTCGTAACGCGTCCGGAGGAGGCACCCGACGAGTCCGAGCTCGTCGAGCTGACCTTCGAGCGCGGCATCCCGGTGTCGCTCAACGGCGAGCGGCTGGGGCTCGTCGAGCTGATCGAACGAGCCGCCGAGATCGGCGCCCGCCATGGCGTCGGGATCATCGATCAGATCGAGGACCGGATCGTGGGCCTGAAGGTGCGCGACATCTACGAGGCTCCGGCCGCGGCGCTCGTGCTGCCCGCGCACCAGGAGCTCGAGCGCCTCGTCTCCACGATCCACCAGAACCAGTTCAAGCCCCAGCTCGACCGCCAGTGGGCGTTTCTCGTCTACGCCGGGCTCTGGTGGGAGCCGCTGCGGACAGACCTCGACGCCTACATGGAGCAGGTGAACGAGCGCGTCAGCGGCACGATTGGGCTGAAGCTGTTCAAGGGACACGTGCGGGTGGTGACGCGCTCCTCGCCGAACGCGGTCTATGACGCCCGCCTCGCCTCGTTCGCCGAGTCGGGCGGCCTCTTCTCGCAGTCCGCGTCGCCGGGGTTCATCGAGCTCTGGTCGCTCCAGTCGCGGATGGCCTGGCGCCTGCGTAACGAGTAGCGACGCGGGTAGGATGCGAGCGTGGGTGCAACGGCCTACAAACTCGTCGGCTTCGTCCTCTGGAGGGCGGGGAAGTGGTACCTGCGCAAGCGCCTTTCCGACGCTCGCCCGCTCGCTGTGAGAGGCCTTGCGGTCGCTGGTCTGCTCGCCGTCGCGGCGGTGCTCGCGCGGCGCGCGATGCGCTGAGCGAGCGCTCCGAGATCGGCCCCGCGGGCCGTCCGGTCCGCCCCGTACCTTGGGCACGCACGTGATCGCGGAGGGAAACGAGACGCCCGGGGACGAGCCTCCTCGACGGGGGGAGGCAGATCTGCTGGCCGAACGACGGGCGCGCCGGGCCGCCGACAGCGGTGAGCCGGCGCTCACGCGCCGCGCCGAGGCCGCCGAAGCCACCGTGCACACGCTCGAAGTCCACGTCTCGACGCTGCAGGCCCGCCTCCAAGAGATCGAGCAGGAGCGCAGCGAACATCTCGATCAGGCGAACGCCGAGCGCGCCGCCGTGCTCGACCGCGACGCCGAGCTCAGACGCGTGAAGCAGCGCGAGTACGCCGAGCAGCAGCTGCGCGTCGAGGCGGAGGAGCGGCTGCTCGACACCGAACGCGACAGCCGAGCGCAGATCGCTGCGCTCAACCGCCGGCTGGCGGCCAGCGAGCAGGAGGCCAGGCGGCTCGCCGAGCGCCTCGAGGGTGTGCAGCGCGCGCTCGCCGAGGCCGAGCAGGCAACGGCCGCGGAGCGAACGGCGGTGCGGCGATCCGAGCGCGAGCTGCAGGCAAGGCTCACCGAGCTCGAGTGTCGCACGATCGAGATGGACCGCGCCCTCGGAGCCGAGCGCGCCGCGCGCGAGCGCGCCGAGAGCGTCCTGGACAGCATCCGCCGCGGGCATCGCAAGGTCGAGGCGATCGTGGGGGAGACGAGGGTGATCGTCGGACGCCTCGCGGCGGCCTTCGCCACGGAGCCGCTCGCCCAACATGCGCAGCCCCCGGCGCGTCAGGGTCCGGTGCCGCAGGCGCCGGCTCCGGCGCCGCATGTCGATCGTCCCGCGCCGCATGTCGTCCGCCCGGCACCCGAGGTGCCTCTCTCCGCCGCCGGCGCCCCTGTTCCCGCACCCGAGCCGCGCCCTCTCACACCGGAGGGGCCGGCGGCGCCCGCGGCCCCGCCCGCGGGGCGCAGCGGCGAGATGGCCGAGGCGCTCGCCGCCGCGGTCGAGCGCCTCCGGGCCCGCGCCGAGGAGCCGCGAGCGCAGGAGGCGGCCGAGCCGCAGTCTCCGGAGCCATCCGTGCCGCCCGTGACCCGAGCCCCGCGAGCGCCGATGCGCCAGCCGCTCGCCGCGGTCCCGCC
>DASZIU010000073.1:0-3915 GCA_035948815.1 Solirubrobacteraceae bacterium
TGTAGCCCTCCCAGGACATGAAGGCGACCATCAGGTTCTTGCCGAGCGCCATCTCGCCCTTGTCGGTCGAGGAGCCATCGGCGAGCACCGCGCCCTGGGTCACCGTCTGGCCGCTTGCGACCAGCGGCTTGTGGTGGATCAGCGTGCCCTGGTTGGAGCGCATGTACTTCTGCAGCTCGTACTCGTCCTTCTTGCCGTCCTTGCTCTGCACGACGATGCGGTCGGCGTCGACGTACTCCACCGTCCCGGCGTTGCGAGCCAGCAGCACGTCGCCGGTGTCGAGCGCGGCGCGACGCTCCATACCGGTGCCGACGAGCGGCGCGTCGGCCTTCAGCAGCGGCACGGCCTGGGCCTGCATGTTCGAGCCCATCAGCGCACGGTTGGCGTCGTCGTGCTCGAGGAACGGGATCATCGCCGTCGTGATCGACCAGATCTGCTCGGGCGAGACGTCGATCAGGTCGACGTCTTTCGGCCCGACCGTGACGTACTGGCCGGCCTGCGTGCGGCAGAGGATCTCGCTGCCCTTGAGACGGCCCGTCTTGGCGTCGACCGGCGTGTTCGCCTGAGCGATCAGCATCTCCTCTTCCTGCGTCGCGTCGAGGTGCCTGACCTCATCGGTGACGACGCCGTCCTTGACGACGCGGTAGGGCGTCGTCACGAATCCGTACTCGGAGACCTCGGCGAACGAGGACAACGAACCGATCAGGCCGATGTTCGGACCCTCGGGGGTCTCGATCGGGCACATGCGCCCGTAGTGGGTCGGGTGCACGTCGCGGACCTCGATCGGCGCGCGCTCGCGCGTCAGGCCGCCGGCGCCGAGCGCCGACAGGCGACGACGGTGCCGCAGGCCGGCGAGCGAGTTCGTCTGGTCCATGAACTGCGACAGCTGCGAGGAGCCGAAGAACTCCTTCAGCGCCGCCACGACGGGCCGGATGTTGATGATCGTCTGCGGCGTGATCGTGTCGGCGTCCTCGGTCGTCAGACGCTCGCGCACGACGCGCTCCATGCGATAGAGACCGATGCGGAAGGCCTCCTGGATCAACTCGCCGACGGTGCGCAGGCGGCGGTTACCGAAGTGCTCGTACTCGTCGAGGTGCTCGGCGACGGGCTCGCGCGGCATGCTCATCGCCTCGGCGGCGTAGTCCTTGATCTCGACCTCGCCGTCCTCGGGCAGGCCGAGGCGCTTGGGCAGCGAGACGAGCTCGCGGACGAGCGCGAGGATGTCGTCGTGGGTCAGCGTGCGGGTGTCGATGTCGATGTCGAGACCCAGACGCGAGTTGAGCTTGTAGCGGCCGACCCGCGTGAGGTCGTAGCGCTTGGGGTCGAAGAACAGCTGGTTGAGCAGCGCGCGCGCGTTGTCGACGCTGGGCGGCTCGCCGGGACGCTGCTTCTTGAAGAGCTCGATCAGGGCGCCCTCTTCGGTCCGCGTGACCTCGGTGTCGGCCTCGATCGTGTTGCGGATGTAGAGCGAGTTGTCGAACAGGCGCAGGATCTCCTCGTCGGAGGCGTAGCCCATCGCGCGCAGAAGCACCGTCACGGGCAGCTTGCGCTTGCGGTCGATGCGGACGAAGACCTTCCCCTTCTTGTCGATCTCGAGCTCGAGCCACGACCCCCGGGCGGGCATCAGGTTGGCGATGAAGACCTGCTTCTCGCGGTCCTTGGGCTCCATCAGGTACGCGCCGGGCGAGCGCACGAGCTGCGTGACGACCACGCGCTCGGTCCCGTTGATCACGAACGTTCCCCGGTCTGTCATCCAGGGGAAGTCGCCCATGAAGACCGACTGCTCGCGGATCTCTCCGGTCTCCCGGTTGATGAACGCGACGGTCACCGTCAGCGGGCGGGCGTAGGTCAGGTCCTTCTCGCGGCACTGGTCCAGCGAGGCGACCGGCTCGTCGAAGGTGAACTCGCCGAACTGGACGGCGAGGTTCCCCGTGTAGTCCTCGATCGGCGAGATGTCGTCGATCGTCTCGCGCAGGCCCCCGGTCTTCGGGTCTGTCAGCCAGGCGAACGAACGGCGTTGTATGTCAATCAGGTTGGGTACATCAACGGTCTTGTTGAGGCGCGCAAAGCTTCGGCGCGTGCGGAGGGCATCTACAGCAGCCAAGAAAACGACTCCTTCGGAGGGCGACAGACGGGCAGAGGAGGGCGCCGGAGCGCGACCTGCAAAGATAGCACAGGTTATCGGCGCCCTTAAGTGGGCTGCCGGTGCTCACGGACCCCGTCCTCGACTTTCGCGTATGTGGCGCGACGTCGGACTCCCGGACGGCTACGGCTATTGACCAGCGGCCGACAGTCTACCGGAAAATGGGCGTTTGTGAACGGAATCTAAAGCGAGGCGGCTGCGAGGCGGGCCGCTCCGCCCATCGAGCGCGCCCCGCCTGGCGCGCCGATCGGATGGACCCGAACCTCGCTGCGCGCCGCCCGCCGGACAGCCAGCCGCTGCGCGACCCGCTGACGGGAGGCTCCGCGTGCGTACGGAACCTCCCGTCCTGCTCCTTGAGCCTCCACCCCCAGCTCTCCCTCTGAGCTGGCCCGGGTTGTTAAACGACGAGCAGCCGTAAAGGTTGGAGGGGGGCCGTAAAAACGCCAGTGGCCGCGAAGCCCACTCGGGATCGCGGCCACGTCGCCGCCTCGGGCGGCGGGGGGAGGGCGAGCCGAGCTATTTCAGCTCGACCGAGGCGCCTGCCTCCTCGAGTTCCTGTTTGAGTTTGTCGGCCTCCTCGCGTTCGATGCCCTCCTTGACGGGCTTGGGGGCCTCGTCGACGAGCGCCTTGGCCTCTTTCAGGCCCAGCCCTGTGGCAGCGCGGACGACCTTGATCACCTGGATCTTCTTGTCGCCCGAGCCGGCGAGGATCACGTCCACGGTGCTCGACTCTTCTTCCTCGGCGCCCGCGCCGTCGCCGCCGCCGGCCGGTGCGGCCACCGGCGCAGCGACCGCCGCGGCCGAAACTCCGAACTCCTCCTCGAGCGCTTTGATCCGCTCGGCGAGCTCGAGCACGGAGATGCCCTTCAGCTCCTCGATCCAGTCCTGCGTGCTTGTTGCCATTTCGTTCAGTCCTCCTTGGTGGATTTCGCCTCGGCGTCCTCGGACTGAACATCAGTCGCTGCGTCCGCCTGGTTGTCGTCGTCTGCGGCCGGCGTCTGCTCCTCCGGCTCAGCTTGGTTCTCGGTCGGCGCCTCGGCCTCGGACTGCGCCTCCGCCGCCTCCGCGGGGGCCTCGGCCTCTGCGGGCGCCTCAGCCTCCGCGGGCGGCGCCTCGGCCTCGGCCTCAGCGGGCGCCTCGGCCTCCGCGGGCGGCGCCTCGGCCTCGGCCTCGGGCTGCGCCTCCGCCGCCTCCGCGGGCGCCTCGGCCTCCGCGGGCGCCTCGGCCTCCGCGGGCGGCGCCTCCGCCTCAGGCGGCGCCGCCGGCGCCTCGCCCGCGGGGATCTCGCCGGAGTCCTTTTTGTCACGGACCTGGCCGAGGGCGACCGCGAGGCCGCCGAGGAGGGCGTTGAGGGTGCGGACGAGGCCGCTGACGGGGGAGGCGACGACGCCGACGAGCTGGCCGTAGAGGACCTCGCGCGAGGGCAGGCGCGAGAGCACGCGGATCTGCTCGACGTCGATGACCTCGCCGTCCATCAGGCCGCCCTTGACGGGCAGCAGCTGTATCGCGCGGCCGTAGTCTGCGAGCGCCTTGGCCGCGAGCGCGATGTCGCCGCGGACGAAGGTCAGCGCGGTGGGACCCGTCAGGTAGGCCTTCAGAGCCTCGGCGCCGACCTGGTCGGCGGCGCGCTCGGTGAGCGAGTTCTTGACGACCGTGAAGAGCGCGTCGGCCTCGCGCAGGTTGGTGCGGAGCTCAGCCGCCTGGGCGACGGTGATCCCTCTGTAGTCCACGGCGAAGATCGCGTGGGACCCGTCTATCTCGGAGGCGATCTC
>DASZIU010000074.1:0-7197 GCA_035948815.1 Solirubrobacteraceae bacterium
CTCTGCCCTCCTGAATGAGATGTCGCCCGGAAGCGAGAAGAGCAGGGCCCACGGGACGTGTGACTCACTATAACGCAGTCGGTGGAGTCAGATCGGATCTTTTCACGCAAGTACGCTGCACATTCTCCTCGATGGAATCACCGTCACGTGCGTGCATGGACGCTATCTAGGAAAACAATCTCCAATCGACCGGAAATCAGCGTAGGGTGTGTGAGGGACGGTCGCTGACTAGCCGACTTCTCGCTAGATGACCAGCCGACGAATGGCCTCCGCCTCAGCGGTTCCGGCCTCCAGGGCCGGAGTCTGCCGCTGCTATGGGCAGTCACGCCTCGGGCTTCGTGCCCGACGGCGGTTGCCCGAAGGAGGAGGGTCAAGATGCAATCGGGACTGCATGCTCTCAACTGGAGCCTGACGAGACTTGGAATCGGGCTCGGCGTGATCGTAGGCTTGGTCGTCCTTGCCTACATGATGCTGGTGCTCGTGGTCATCGTCGGCCAGGCCGGTTCGGCACTACTTGGGCAGTAGCCGCCGCCGCGGAAGCTTTGAGCCAACTCGGCGTCTGCCTTTCCGCGACAGCAAAGAAATCGGCAAGGCAGCCCCATCGAAAAAGGAGGAGGCGTGACCAAGTTTCTTGTCCTTTACAACGCGACTGCATCCGCTCGCGAGCAGATGGCCCAGGCGACGCCGGAGCAGGCGAAAGCCGGGATGGACGCCTGGATGGCATGGGCACAGAGCGCGGGCGAGGCGATCGTCGACCTCGGCGCGCCGCTGCAGCCCTCGGGCCGCGTGACCTCTTCGGGCATGGCGGAGTCAGACACCCAGGCCTCCGGCTACTCGATCCTCCAAGCCGACTCGCCGCAGGCCCTGGCGGCGCTACTGGAGGGCCACCCCCATCTGCAGATGGCCGGGGCGTCGATCGACATCCTTGAGGCGCTCCCGATACCCGGCATGTAGCGCACCGCAGCGAAGCAGCGACGACGCAGCGCACGCGCCGAGCCCTCGAACCGCTGCGGGGCCGGCGCCCTGCGCGCCGCCCTGAGCACCGGCGTCTACGGGCGCCACTTGATCGAGCATCCGACCGGACGCGTCTGCGCCGGGTCGGGTGCCTGGCCGGCGAGCACCGCGTCGAGCGCGCCGCGCAGCCAGGCGGCGTTCTGCGCCGGGTCCTCGTAGTCGCTGTCGGGAGCGCCGCGGTAGCGAACCTCGCCCTCGGCATCGAGCACGAACACGTCAGGCGTGGTCTGCGCTTCGTAGGCATGGGCCGTGTCCTGAGACTCGTCTCGCAGATAGGGCACGCCGTCGAACTCGCCGTTCTGCACGCGGGCGCGCATCGCCTCGACCGAGTCGCGCGGGTAGCGCTCGGCGTCGTTGGGGTTGATCGCGAGCACCTTCACGCCGCGATCGCCGTAGTCCTCGGCCACGGCGATGATCCGCTCGTGCCACGCGAGCGCGTACGGGCAGTGATTGCACGTGAACACGACGACCGTCGCCGGCGCGCCGCCGGGCTCGTGGACGGCGCCGCTCGTGTCGGGCAGCGCGAAGGGCGGCGCCTGCTCGCCGATCGCCGGCACTAGGCCGCCTCCGTCGCTCGCGTGGCGGCGCGCAGGGCGTCGCGCAGATCGGCCGGGTCGGGAGTGGGGGAGACGCGACCGTCGCGGCGCATGTACACGCGGCAGGTGAGGCCCGTGGGCTCATCGACGGGAGGCTGGATGTCGACGCCGTCGACGCGGATCGTCGGCGAGCCGACGAAGCCCTCGGCGGAGGCCTCCTCCTCGGCGCGTACCTCGCGCACCACCACCGAGTCGGGGTCCAGGCCCGTCTCTGCCAGCGCGTCGCGGAGGTCGGCCAGCGCTTTCGGATGCGACGGGCAGCCCGCCCAATAGAGGAGCTCTACGGTCATGCCCTCACCGTAGCGGCCAAGGGCCCGCTCCGCCGGCCCCGTTCAGTCGACCTGGACCTCGTCGCCGACCCGCACGAGGCCCGGTTCGACCACGGCCCCGTAGATGCCAAACGCCAGCGGTTCGGTCGTCGCGGCGTCTGACCTGTAGGCGCGCAGGAGGTCCAGCGTGGGAAGGTCGAGCTCGCCGGTGTCGGGATCTCGGCAGGTGACTATGCATCGGCCGACGTGCCCGCTCACGCCGATGCGCGCATCACCGATCGTCAGCTCGCGGCCGACCCAGGCGTCCTCCTCGTGCGGCTCGCTCGTCGCGAGCTCGATCGTCATGCGGAAGCGGCGCGGGTCGATCTCCTCCCGCCCGGACAAGCGCTCGAGCGGTGCGAGCGAGGCGCGGCCGTAGAGCGTCACCGCGCCTCTGTCGCCGCGGTCGGTCGCCGGCCGTCCATCCTCGGGCGCGACGATCCGCAGAGCCTCTCCGGCATACGCGGAGAGTGCCGCGGAGAACGGCCCGAGCAGCTCGCGAGCGCTCCTGCTCGCCGAGGAGAATGTCGTCTGAACCTCCGCGCCGAGCTCGACCGGCGCCGACACGACCTCACCGTCGGGAAAAGTGAGCGTCAGGACGCGATGACCCTCGTCGAAGCGGGCGAGGACCGCGTTCAGCGCCCCGAGGCGCACGCCGTTCACCCGCCGACCGCGCGCATCGACGATGTAGAAGCGCCGGTCTGAAGGCGCCCCCCCGCGCTCGAGCAGGAGCTCACTGCACGCGGACAGGCGCAGGCTCTTCACCGGGGCGATCGCGAGCGCCGAGACCGTGACCGGAGTTCGGGCGGTATCGATCATGTCGGACATTCAACCGCGATCCTCGGCCATGAGCCCTCTAGACTCTCTCCCACAACAGGCGAGTGCAAGCCGGAACCCCCGTCAAGGCGGGGGTTTTGGTTTTTCTGGGACACCCGGTTCGCGCCGCCGATCCTCACGCCTGCAGGCGAAGGCTGTAGTATCGGTCGCCAGATCCTCGCCATGGAGGGGGGGACACGGGACTATGGAGGGGATCACATGGGGCGTAGGGTTCAGTTCTTGCTGGCCGCGGCGGTCGTCGTCGCCTTCCTGTCGGCCACAGGGTCGGCGTTCGCGTCGACCGTGTGCAAAAAAGGCTGCTCGTTCACGGGCGTCCAAGCTGCGATAGGCGCGGCCTCGCCGGGTGAAACGATCACGATCAAGGCCGGCAACTACTTCGAAAACGTGACCGTCAACAAGTCCGTCACGTTGCAGGGAGCCGGCGGACACACGGTGATCCTTCCCGCCGTATCAAAACCCGTGTGCGCGGGGGGATCGCTCTGCCCAGGCGCGAGCAACATCATCCTCGTCGAAGCAAACAACGTGACGGTCACGAACCTCAAGCTCGAGGGTGACAATCCGAACCTCACGAGCGGCGTCGTGGTGGGCGGCAAGGACATCGATGCCCGCAACGGCATCATCACGAACCACAACTCGCCGAGCGCTCCGTTCACCGGGCTCACCGTCTCGAAGGTGACCGTGGCGGACGTCTACCTGCGCGGCATCTATGCGTCGACGTCGGGCGGGACGTATGACTTCAACCACGACACCGTCGAAAACGTACAGGGTGAAAACAACTCGATCGCCATGTTCAGCTTCGAAGGCTCCGGTCAGATGGTCTCGAACAAGGTGAGCAGCGCGAACGACGCGATCTCGGCAAACTGGTCGAAAGGCACGCAGTTCCTGAACAACGTGGTGACGAAATCCGGCAGTGGCGTGCACACCGACAACAATGGCGGCGCAGGCGGCTCGGCCGACCTGATCCAGGGCAACAAGATCAGCCAGTGCACCACCAACGGCTACGGGATCTTCGTGTTCGTGCCGTACGTCTCGGCCACCGTCGAATCCAACAAGGTGCAGGGCTGCTCCGTCGGCCTGGCCACGTTCGGGAGCGCGGTCAAAGGGCAGGGCCCGACGTTCTCCAACAACAAGATCGACGGTAGCGGTGCCGCGACGACCGAACCGGGCACGTTTGGCGCCTACCTGACGACAGACGAGGTGGGCTTCGGATTCTCTGACATGACGGCGACGCTGACGCACAACTCGTTCATGCACTTCACGACGGGTGTGCTGGTCACGCAGACCAAACCGACCTCGGGGCCGGCGGGAGGCCAGGCGACCGTCACCGCGTCCCAGAACACGATTCACACGAACGGCACGGGAGCCGACGGTGAAACGGGCACGATCGTCAATGCCAAGAACAACTGGTGGGGCTGCAAACAGGGTCCGAACAACTCGCCGAAATGCGACACGGCGGTTGGCACCGTCGGCTACACACCGTGGCTGACCTCCAAACCCTGATCGCGTAGCCCTCGAGCGGGGGGGCGCCGAGCGGCGCCCCCCCGCCGTGGGCAACTCAGCGGGCGCCGGAGGCCCTAGGCGCCGCCGCGGCGCTGGGCGCGCTCAGCCGGTCTCGGCGGCGCTTGCGAGCTCACGCTCCTGCTGTGCGCGACGCCGTTGCGACTCGCGAGGCCTTCGGCGATCAACGCGAGAGCCTGGACGCACGGGTTGGTGTTGCTCTCGAGCCAGATGAGCGAGAGCGCCACCGTGCCCGCGTCGTTGACGGGTATCGCGACTACGCCGCGCAGCACCTGCTCGACCACCCGCGCATCGGAGTGGGGAAGCATCGCGATCGCGCGCCGCTGGGCAATCAGGGTGAGCATCTCCGGAGCCGTACGGGCCCTTCCGCCGGTCATGTATTGGGCCGGAGCGCGGCGAAGGTCATCGAAGCTGTGAAACGCCGCCCACTCGGCCTGGACGTCGTCGTGGTAGGAGATGAACCTTTCGTCGAGCAGATCCGCCACCCGGAGCTCGCGTCGCTCTGCGAGGGGATGGTCGTCGGGCATCACCACGGCGCGGGGCTCGGCCCGAACCGGCTGGGTGCGAACGCCCCGCTCGGCCGCCGGTGCGACCCCGAACGCCACGTCGACTTCCTCGAGCCACGCTGCCGTCGGAGTCGTGGGGAAGGGCAGTTCCCTGTAGGACACGCTCGCGTCCGGGCGCGCCTCGACGAACGCCGTGAACAGCTCCGGCGCGTTGACCTGCGGCGGGGGGCCTACGTAGCCGACCTCGACGCGGTCGCTCCCGGCCCGGGCGAGCGACTGCGCGGTCCTGATCGCCTCCTCAGCGGCCGCGAGCGCGGATCGCGCCTTGGGCAGGAACGCTTCCCCTGCGGGAGTGAGCGTCACCCCGCGCGCGTGGCGCTCGAGGAGGACGAGCCCGAGTTCTGACTCGAGCTGGGAGATCGTGTGGGAGAGGGCGGGCTGTGCGAGACGTAGCTTCCGCGCGGCGCGCGTCATCTGGCCCTCTTCGGCCACCACAACAAAGTTTCGCAACTGCCCCCGCTTGAAGTCCATGGCGACTAGCCGCCCCTGCCACGGACCGCCGGCCCCCCGACGCGAATCTCCCGCTCGCTCGGCGAGGGATCGGAGGGAGCGCGTAGACGGGCTCCGTCATGCGGGCATGTTCGGGCATGCGGAACGGGACGCTGCACGGCGTCATCGTAACGGAAGCAATATCCGGCGAGGGCCGACGGATCCATTCCCATCCATCTCCGATCGGCTTGGTTATACCCTCGCGTTGCACAAGCTATTCACAAGCCTCGGTGCACCCACCCGATCGGCGACCGAAGACGCAGGCGCCGACGGGGCGGAACGCCTGAGACAGACCGGTCCGTCTGATCTCCAATCCCGCTGCAGCCGAGGGAAGCCGAGGACCGTCTAGGTCGTCGGCTGGTGGTCCTGCTCGGGGTGGACGAGCGTGTCGCGGTCACTCGCGAGATGCAGCGTCAGCACGTTCCTCCTCGAGCGCGTTGATGGACGCCCCCCTTCGGGGGGCCTGCTCGTGTGGACGGCGCGCGGCGCGAAACTCATCGCCCTTCTTTATGTGCGAACGGCGAAAAGCTATTGGACTTCTGAAACCGGATCACAGACACTCGCAGCGATGGAGTTTCCCTCGAAAGTGGCGGGCTACGCCGCGCGGCCTCTGCTCCGACCGCGCGGCGTAGGCGCAAGCCTCTTACGCTCCTCCGCACTCGCGCCGGTGGCACGAAGGATCAGGGGCGTACGCGGGCGGCTCGCCCCCGAAGACGGGGGTGCCACCGGCGCCGAGAAGGCGCTCGCGGCGCTGAGCAGGCCGAACGCCGGGTCCCGCGGACTCGAGGTCGAGGACCTGGGTGCCGGATGTGATCACGTCCTCGCCCTCAGCGGCGAGCTCGACGGCGACTCGGTTACGACGCTCGAGGCCTCAATCGCGCGCTGCCGCCTCGATGGAATCAGCAGCCTGACGCTCGATCTGAGCGGGCTCGACTTCATCGACTCGGCCGGGCTCTGGACGATCACGCAGGTCAACCGCTGGTGTGAGAAGCAAGGACAGGACTTCAAACTCGTCCCCGGCTCCGAGCCGGTCCGCAACATCTTCGAAGTCACGGGTCTGAGCGACGTGCTTCCGTTCGACGGCGAGAACCCGAGCGAGCGGCGCCCCCCGGTGTAGGTGACAAGCGCTCGGCCGGGAGGCGCCGCTCTCTCCGGCCGGCTGCGACCGAGGGTGAGGCAGACGGCGGCGCATAGAATCGACGCATGGCCGACCTGGAGCGCGTGGCGGGGCTCGCATACCGGTCGGCCGGCGACCCCGCCGACCGTGTCGCGCTCCTCGTTCACGGCTATCCCGAGTCCTCCTACATGTGGCGTGCGGCCCTGCCGGCCCTCGCGGCCTCGAGCTGGCGCGCGATCGCACCCGACCTGCCCGGCTACGGTGACTCCGAGCCTGATCCTCCCGGTACCTGGGAGCGGCACATCGAGGCCCTCGACAGCTTCGTCGCCGAGCTCCAGCTGGGGCCGGTTGCGCTCGTGACCCACGACTGGGGAGTTCCGATCGGGCTGCGCTGGGCATGTGATCACCCCGGCGCGGCGAGCGCGCTCGTCATCTCCGACGGCGGCTTCTTCGCCGACCGGCGCTGGCACGACCTCGCCAATGTGATGCGCACGCCCGGCGACGGCGAGCGGCTGATCGAGTCCTACACTCGCGAGGGCTTCGGCGATGCGATGCGCGCCCTGTCAACGGGGATGGGCGAGGACGCGATCGATGAGTACTGGAAGGGGTTCGCCGATGAGGAGCGCCGCCACGGTCACCTCGAGCTCTACCGCTCGGGCGATTTCGAGAAGCTGCTCCCATATGAGGGTCGCGTCGCCGCGCTCGGCGTGCCGACGCTGATCCTGTGGGGCGAGCGCGACCGGTTCGCCTCG
>DASZIU010000075.1:0-17080 GCA_035948815.1 Solirubrobacteraceae bacterium
GGTCGCCAGGAAGACGCCGGAGATGCCCCCGATCACGAACAGCGCGATGAACCCGACGCAGAAAAGCAGCGCCGTCTTGAATTCGACGGTCCCGCGCCACAGCGTCGCGATCCAGTTCAGCACCTTGACCCCGGTCGGCACGGCGATGAAGTAGGAGCTCAGCATCACGAACACGAGGATCGCCTCTGGTATCGGCGCGGTGAACATGTGGTGCGCCCACGTCAGGAAGCCGAGGAACGCGATCGCGATCGTCGCCGCCGCGATCGCCCTGTAGCCGAAGATCGGCTTGCGCGCGAAGACGGGCAGGATCTCCGAGACGACACCGAACCCGGGCAGGATCATGATGTAGACCTCGGGGTGGCCGAAGAACCAGAAGAGGTTCTGCCAGAGCAGCGGCGAGCCGCCGTTGGCGGGATCGTAGAAGTGCGTTCCGAAGTGCCTGTCGGTGAGCAGCAGCGTCACGGCGGCGGCGATCACGGGCATCGCGAAGATGATCAGCACCGAGTAGGTCAGGATCGCCCAGATGAACAGGGGCAGGCGACCCCAGCTCATGCCCTTCGCGCGCATGTTCGCGATCGTCGCGTAGAAGTTGATCGCGCCGAGGATCGATGAGAGGCCCGTGAGGTGGATCAGGTAGATCCATGCGTCCTGCCCGCCGCTCGGCGAGTAGGTCGAGTTCGACAGCGGCGCATAGCTCGTCCAGCCGGCTTCGGGCGGGTTGAAGAAGAGCGAGGCGTAGAAGACGATGCCTGCCGTGAGCAGCAGCCAGAAGGAGAGGGCGTTCAGCCGCGGGAAGGCCATGTCGCGCGCGCCGATCATCAGCGGCACGAAGTAGTTCGCCAGGCCGGCCATCATCGGCACGACGAACAGGAAGACCATCGTCGTCCCGTGCAGGGTGAACAGCTGGTTGTAGACCGCCGGCGTGACGAGCGTGTTGTTCGGCGCGCCCAGCTGCAGCCTCATGAGCAGCGCCTCGACCCCGCCGAGGACGAAGAACGCGAAGGTCGTGACCATGTACATGATCCCGATCCGCTTGTGGTCGGTCGTGGTTATCCAGCTCGTCCAGCCTTGGGGCTCGCGCTGCGCCCGCGTGGCAGTGACCTGGGGGATCGGGGTTGCGTAGGTGGCCATCCGCTGCGCTGGTCTCCTCGTTTTCCTAGGGGTTTTCGACCTGTTTGGCGCCGGTTTCCCCGGCGAGTTTCGCCCTCGCCGCCTGGGCCGCCGCGTTTGCTTCGCTGATCTGCCGCTTCTGCCTGGCCAGCCATTCGTCGAACTCGGCCGGCGGCACCGCCCTCACCGTGGCGATCATGCGGGCGTGGCCGCGACCGCAGATGAACGAGCACTGCCCGCGGTAGATCCCGGGCTTGTCGACCTTGAACCACGTGTAGCTGTGGTAGCCGGGTACCGCCTGGAACTTGCCGCCGAGTTCCGGCACCCACCATTCGTGGACCACGTCGGAGGAGACGATGTCGAGCGTGACGGTCGTGTTCGTGGGCACGACCATCGCCTCGTAGGAGTAGGGCGCGCCGAGGCCGTCCGGTTCGCTGCCGCCGGGATAGACGTACTGCCAGATGAACTGGCGTCCGATCACCGTGATGTTCAGCGATTTCCCGTTGGGCGGGAGCTTGCGCTGGGTGCTCGCATAGAGGATCCGGCCGCCGCCACCGGCCAGCCGGTCGCCGCCCGGACCGGAGTTCGGCGGATTCTGGATCGCGGGCAGCTTCGCGAACGTGATCACCGCGAGGGCCACGAGGATCACGGCGGCGCCCACGGTCCAGCCGACCTCGAGGCGCGTGTTGCCGCGGATCTGTGCAGGGACCGCTCCCCGGCGCTTGCGGAACTTCACGAGCGCGTAGCCGAGCGCTCCCCACACCCCCACGAAGACCACCAGGGCGATGATCAGGATGATCAGGTAGAGGCTGTTGATTTCGTTCGCGTTCGGCGAGTGACCCTGCGGCGGGGTCAGGAACGCGAGCATGGCGGAGAGCTGGCCCAAGGCGGCGGGGATTCTATTCAGCCCTGGACGGAAGGCGCGGAACGGCCGCCACTAGCTGCCCGAGAAGCGCGGAGGGCGCTTTTCGACGAACGCCGTCGCGCCCTCGAGGAAGTCCGTGCTCTCGGCCATCTCCTGCTGGATCCGGGCCTCGAGCTCGAGCTGCTCGTCCATCCGCGAGTAGAGCCAGTTGTTGAGCTGGCGCTTGGTGCCCGCGAACGAGCGGGTCGGGCCGCTCGCCATGCGCGCTGCGAGCGCGACGGCCTCCTCGAGCAGGCGCTCGTCGGGGACGACGCGGTTGATCAGACCCCATTCCAGGGCGCGCGGCGCAGGCAGCCGCTCCCCGAGCATCGACAGCTCGGTCGCACGCGCCATGCCGATGCGGGTCGGCAGGAACAGCGAGGATCCGCCGTCGGGAACGAGCCCGATGTTCACGAACGCGAGCAGGAAGTAGGCGCTCTGCGCGGCCAGGATCAGATCGCTGCAGAGCGCGAGCGAGCAGCCGATCCCGACGGCGGGGCCGTTGACCGCGGCGATCACCGGCTTGGGCATCTCGCGGATCGCGTGCATGATCGGGTGGTAGCGCTCGGTCAGCGTGCGGTACACGTCGGGCCGGCCGCTCCCGGTCGTCTGCCCGCCGCTGATGTCCTTGAGATCGGCGCCCGAGGAGAAGCCGCGGCCCGCTCCCGTGATCACGACCGCCCGCACCGCGTCGTCGTCGGAGGCCCCGCGGACGGCGGCAAGCAGGTCCGTGCCGAGCTGAGCGTTCCACGCGTTCAGCGCCTGCGGCCGGTTCAGTTCGATCGTGGCTGCGCCGCCGTCGAGCCGGACGTTCACCGTCTCGAGCTCCATCTTCGCCTCGCTCATCGGCTCTCCTCTCATCGCTGCGGGTAGCTTGTGACGGTGGGCGCCGCGCGCGGCTCCCCCGCCGAACGCGGTTGATCCTATGGTGTAGGCATGAGACGCCCGAGGATCGGTATGTGCACCGCGCTTGAGCGGGCCCGCTGGAGCGCATGGGACCAGGCGGCAGCCCTGCTGCCTCACAACTACGTCCAGGCGGTCCAGCGCGCCGGTGGCCTGGCGCTGATGATCCCGCCCGACGCCCACCTCGTCGACGACCCGCTCGAGGTCCTCGAGCTGATCGACGGCCTGATGCTCGCGGGCGGCGCCGACATCGACCCCTCCTCCTACGCCGCCGAGCCCCATCCCGAGACCATCGGCACGGTGCCCGAGCGGGACGCCTTCGAGATCGCCCTCGCCCGCGCGGCGATCGAGCGCAACATCCCGGTGCTCGGCATCTGCCGGGGTATGCAGCTGATCAACGTTGCCTGCGGCGGGACGCTCCTGCAGCACCTGCCGGACGAGGTCGGCCATCAGGAGCACCGGCGCGTGCTCGGCTCGTTCGAGGGCTCAGACCACGACGTCACGCTGAGCGAGGGCTCCCTGGCCGCCCTGGCGGCCGGCGAGACGGCGCATGCGACCAAGTCCCATCACCACCAGGGGGTCGATCGGCTCGGCGACGGGCTCGTCGTGACAGGCGTCTCGACGCTCGACGAGCTCCCGGAGGCCGTCGAGCGCCCGGACCGGACGTTCGTGCTGGGCGTGCAGTGGCATCCCGAGGCCGACCCGGACAGCGCCGTGATCGGCGCCTTCGTGAGTGCCGCGGGCGAGTCGCCTGCGGCGGGCGGGCGGCGGCGGCGCGCCGGCGCCGAGCCCGAGGCGGCCGGAACTCGCTAGCCCCACAGGCAGCGGACGCGCGAGCTCGGACGCGCTGGGCTCGCCCATATACTCCCGCCGCAGTGCGGTTGTCCAGGGTGATGAGAGCGACCGCCTGGGGAATCGTCGCGATCGGTGCCGCCGCGCCCCTGGTGCGCAAGCGGGTGAAGGCGCCGCCGCTGGCAGTGCAGGCGGTCGCCTACGCGGCGCCGCTCGGGCTCAGCATCGCGGTACGCCGCTCCCGCCGGCGGGACATCGCCGTCTGCGCGCTGCAGATGTGGGCCTATGTCGCCGCATACAAGTTCCCCCACGACGACCCGGCGGCGCAGGAGCGTCGCGTGCGGATCCAGTATCCGATCACGCTCGACCGCGCGCTCGGGCTCGGCGAGCTGCCGAGCCTCCGCCTCCAACGAGCGCTCTCCCGCCACGGACCCGACGGGCCGCGCTGGCGGGCGCTCGACGGCGTTCTCGTGTGGGCCCACTGGAGCTGGTTCATCGTGCCCCACGGCGCGGTCGCCTACACGCTCCTGCGCCACCCCGACCGCTTTCCACGGGCGGCCGTCATGACCTATGCGACGTTCAACATCGGCGCGAGCGTCTACTGGCTGGTGCCGACCGCTCCCCCATGGTGGCCCGCCGCGGTCGAGTCGGGCGGGCCGGAGGGCGTGCCCGCGGTCCGAAGGATGATGGTCGAGTACGGCGAGGATTTCTGGAAGGACAGCTGGGCCTCTCTCTACAGTGTGTTCGGAGGCAATCCGTTGGCGGCAATGCCCTCTCTGCACTTCGCCACATCCCTGATGGCTGCGCTTCTGCTCGTGGAGGCGGGACCCGTCGCGGGCGCGCTCGGCTTCTCCTACCTGGCGATGCTCGGCTTTGCGCTCGTGTACCTGGGGGAGCACTACGTCGTGGATCTGCTCGGCGGGGCCGCGCTCACCCTCGCGGTGCGCCGCTGGGGACCCCGGGCGAGGCCCGCGATCGAGCGCTTCGGCGCGGCGATCGCGGCATTGGAGGCAAAGGCACACGAGCAAGGCTGAAGGGAGGGCGCGGAGCGGATGCACCGCGAGCACACGCAGGCGGGCAGGGGGGAGGAACGGGCGGACAGCGCCGGGGCGGACAGCCCCGGGGCGGACAGCGCCGGGCCCGACAGCGCTGGGCCCCACAGCGCCGGGGCGGACAGCGCCGGGGCCGGCCGGCCCGGCAGGCGCATGGTGCCCGGCACGCGTGAGGGGCCCGACATGCCCGCGGCCGAGGAGGCGACGGTCGCCGTTGGGGGCGACCGGCACGAGCACGATCCGCACTCCCACCACGAGGAGATGCCGCGCGTCCCGGTCACGCGCCGCCAGGTGCTGCTGTTCGCCGTGTTCGTCGTCACCGCGCTGGCGTTCCTCTACTTCGTGCTGCCACAGTTCGGAGCCGTCGAGCAAACGCTCGACCGCCTCAACGGCGGCGACGTCTGGTGGATCGCCGTGGCGGGAGCGTTCGAGCTCGCGTCGATCGCGAGCTACATCGCGCTCTTCCAGGGCGTTTCCGTGCCACCGGGCTCGCCGATCACCTTCCGCGAGAGCTACCTGATCACGATGGCGGGCCTGGCGGCGACGCGTCTGTTCGCCGCCGGGGGCGCGGGCGGGGTCGCCGTCACGGCCTGGGCGTTGCGCGCGTCGGGGATGCCGCCGCGCGAGGTCGCGCGGCGGATGATCGCGTTCCTCGTCCTGACCTACGGCGTCTACATGCTCGCGATGATCGTCTGCGGCGTGGGCCTCTACATCGGGCTCTTTCCCGGGCAGCATCCCTTCGCGATCACGATCGGCCCGGCGATCGTCGGCGCGGTGGTCCTCGGCCTGGGCCTCGCGGCCGCGGTCGTGCCCCCCGACCTCGAGCGGCGAGTCGCGCGGGTCGTGACCGGCGATCGTGCGCCCTCCCGCTGGCTGCGCCGGCTCTCCGCCGGGCCGGCGTCGGTGTCGGGAGGCATCCACTTCGCCTGGGAGAAGCTTCGCCGGCCCGAACTCGCGCTGCTGGGGACCCTCGGGTGGTGGGGCTTCAACGTCGCGGTCCTCTACGCCGCCTTTCGCGTGTTCGGCCAGGCACCGCCCGTCGCGGTCCTGATCCAGGCCTACTTCGTCGGCCTGCTCGCCAACCTGCTGCCGCTCCCGGGAGGCATCGGCGGCGTCGACGGGGGCATGATCGGGGCGCTCGTGGCATTCGGCGTTGGCGTCGGGCTGGCCGTGCCGGCCGTGCTCGTCTACCGGCTGTTCGCCTTCTGGCTGCCGACGCTCCCCGGCGGCATCGCCTACTTCCAGCTGCGCCGCACGGTCGCCCGCTGGCGCGAACGCGATGGCCGGCCCAGATCGATCGGGGGCCGCGACGCGGCGCCCTCCGCGCGTGCCCTGCAGGGATCATGAGGACGGCGGGTACATGACACACAGACCCCCGAGCGCTATACTCACTATACAAAGTAAAGTGCCTCGGGGAGTGCTCCCGCAGACGGCAAAGGCGCGATGATTGGAGATGAGATGAGCGACGTCGAGAACGTGATCATCGTCGGCAGTGGACCCGCCGGATATACGGCGGCGCTCTACACGGCACGCGCCAACCTCAGCCCGCTGGTGATCGAGGGCTTCGCGTGGGGCGGCCTGCTCCAGCAGACGACCGACGTCGAGAACTACCCCGGCTTCCCCGAGGGCATCATGGGCCCGGAGATGATGCAGAAGTTCCGCGACCAGTCCGAGCGCTTCGGCGCGCGGATGATCACCGACCAGGCCGAGCGCGTCGAGCTCGCGAGCGAGCCCGGCGGCATTCACAGCGTCTGGGTCGGCGACACCGAGTACCGCGCGCGCACGATCATCCTGGCGATGGGCGCCGAGCACCGCAAGCTCGGCGTCGTCGGGGAGGACACGCTCGCCGGCCGCGGCGTCAGCTACTGCGCCACCTGCGACGCCGCCTTCTTCAAGGACGCCGCGACGATGATCGTCGGCGGGGGGGACTCGGCGATGGAGGAGGCGATCTTCCTCTCCAAGTTCGCCTCCCACGTGCTGGTGGTCAACCGCCGCGACGAGTTCCGCGCCTCGAAGATCATGCTCGAGCGCGCCCGCTCACAGCCGAACATCGAGTTCATGACGCCGTACACGATCAAGGAGTTCGTCGCCGGGGAGAAGGGCCCGCTCGCCCACGCCGTGCTCGTCAACGCCGAGACCGGCGAGGAGCACGAGCGGGTCGTCTCGGGCACGTTCATCGCGATCGGCCACGAGCCTCAGTCCGAGCTCGTGCGCGGCCAGGTCGAGCTCGACGAGAACGGCTACGTGATCACGGAGGGCAAGTCGACCAGGACCAACCGGCCCGGTGTCTTCGCCGCCGGCGATCTCGTCGACCACACCTACCGCCAGGCCGTCACCGCCGCCGGGTCGGGCACGCAGGCGGCCCTCGACGCGGAGTGGTACCTGCGCGACACGCCCGGCATCCCGGTGCCGGAGAAGATGCCGGTGGGCGACCCCGCCGAGGCGCAGTACGCGCCGGCGGTGGACGCGCCGCGCGGCGTCGCCTCGGCCTAGTCCCGCGCCGGCAGCGTCGGAGCGAGCGCGCCCTCGAGCTCGAGCAGCCAGCGCTTGCGGTGCAGGCCGCCGCCGTAGCCGCCGAGCCCGCCACCGCTGTGCAGCACGCGATGGCACGGGACGACGATCGGGATCGGGTTCGAGCCGAGCGCGTTGCCGGCAGCCCGCGAGCCGCGCGGGCTGCCCGCGTCGCTCGCGACCTCTTTGTAGCTGAGCACGCCGCCGTAGGGGATCTCGGAGGCGACCTCCAGGACGCGCCTGCCGAAGCGGCCGCCCACGAGCGACCAGTCGAGCTCGAGGTCGAACGCACGCCGGCCCCCCGCGAAGTACTCGTCGAGCTCGCGCCGGGCGCGGTCCATGCGTGCCGGCGCCTCGACGATCCGAGGTGAGATCCGCCGGGCGATCCGTTCGAGCACCGAGTCGACGTCCTCCTCCGGGAAGGCGACGCGCAGCAGGCCGCGACTGCTCGCCGCGAGCAGCAGCTCGCCGAACGGAGATTCCGCGGGGGAGTAGGTCACCTCCGCGATGCCCTCCGCAGAGGCGCGCTCGGCGACTCGGCGCGCCGCCGCTGCCGCCCGATCGCCTCCCGGAGCCGCCGTGCGGGCCTCGCGGCGCAGCGCGGTCTCGACCGTCAGATGCTCGTTCCTCATGCGACCACCACCTTTCTCAATCTCGTCAGACCCTCGTGCAGCGAGCGCCGCGCCGCCTCCTCCGAGCAGCCGATCGCCTCGGCTATGTCGCGATGGGGCAGGTCGGCCATGTAGCGAAGCAGGACCGCCGAGCGCTGGCGAGCCGGGAGCGCGTGCACCGCTTCCCACAACCCCTCGTCGCGCGCCTGCGGCGCGGGCTGCGGACGGCCGTCGACCGCCTCGGGATCGGCGACCGGCAGCGCGGCGCGGGCACGTCGGCGATGAGCGTCGAGCGCCTTTCGCTGCGCGATCGTGAGCACCCACGCGCGCGGGTTGGAGTCGGGGCGCAGGCGGGGGTAGGCGCGGAGCGCCGCGATGAACGTCTCCTGAAAGCAGTCCTCGGCCTCGCTCGGCCCCACGGCCGACACGAGGAAGCGCCACACGACGTCGCGGTGGCCGTCGAGGAAGCGCTGGAAGGGCGGCAGTTGCTCGCTCACGATTGCTAAACGCAGCCCATGCGCAAAACGTGAGAGCGCTCAGGTCGGGTAGTCGAAGAAGCCCGCGCCCGCGGCCCGTCCCATGCGACCCGATTGCGCGAGCCGCCGCAGCGCCGGCGCGGGGCGGTAGCGCTCCTCGCGGTACTCCTCGCCGAGCGCCCCGAGGACAGCGAGCACGTGCTCGAGCCCGATCTCATCGGCCCACTCAAGGGGACCGCGAGGGTGGCTCAGGCCCAGCACCATCCCGGTGTCGATGTCGCTCGCGCTCCCGACCCCTTCGCCGAGCGCGAACGCGCACTCGTTGATCACCTGGCAGACGATCCTCCCGAGCACGAGCCCGGGGGCGTCATCCACCCAGGCGACGTGCTTGCCCAGCGCGCCGAAGAAGCGCTCCGCGCGCGCAGCCGCTCCCGGAGATGACTGATCGGTGCGTGTCAGCTCGACCAGCGACGCCTTGCCGAGCGGCGGCAGAACATGAAATCCGACGGCGCTCCCGCCGGGGTCGAGCGAGCCCAGCGATCCCGCCGCGCACAGCAGCAGGCGCGCGCCGTGCCCCGAGCCATGGGCACGCTCCCCAGTGGCGGGACCCTCACAGTCGCAGTCGATGATCAGCGCCGGCAGCACGTCCCCGCTGATCGCCATGTCCGTGCGCACCTCATAGCCGCAGTCGCCCGCCGACGCGCGCAGTTCGTCGGCGAGCACGCCCGAGCCTGAGATCACGACCACGCCCTCGCCGTGCTCGGGCCGGCGGGCCTGCGGCGGCGCGGGATCCTCCGAGCGGTGCGGGCCCGGCTGCGCGGCGTCGTCGCCGTAGTCATAGAAGCCGCGGCCGCTCTTGCGCCCGTGCAACCCAGCCGCGACATAGCGGGCGGTGATCGGCGATGGGCGCCAGCGCGGCTCTCCGAAGCTCTGCTCGTAGAAGCTCTTGGCGACCTCGAATCCCGTGTCGACGCCGACCAGGTCCATCAGCTCGAAGGGCCCCATGCGAAAGCCCCCCTCCAGGCGGCAGATCCTGTCGATCGTCGGGATGTCTGAGATCCGCTCTGAGAGCAGCCGCAGAGCCTCCAGGCCGAACGGCCGGTTGCAGCGGTTGACGAGGAAGCCGGGACCATCGTGCGCGCGGATCACGTTCTTGCCCATCGCCTTGCCCGTCGCCTCGGCGAGCTCGAGCGCACGAGCCGAGGATCGCTCGCCGGCGACGACCTCGAGCAGCCGCATCACGGGGGCGGGGTTGAAGAAGTGCATCCCCACGACCCGCTCGGGGTGGCTCGCCGCGGCGGCGATCGCGGTGACGAGCATCGAGGAGGTGTTCGTCGCGAGCACGCACTCCTCGCCGACGATCTCCGACAGCTGCCGGTAGAGCTCGTGCTTGAGCTCGATCCGCTCCGGCGCCGCCTCGATCACCAGCTCGCAGGGCGCGAGGTCCGCCAGGTGCTCGACCGGCTCGAGCAGCTCGGAGGCCGCCTGCGCCGCCCCCTCGGTCAGCCGGCCTTTGGCCGCTTCTTTCCGAAGGCCCTCCCGAGCCCGCTCGACACCCCGCGCCAGCGCCTCGGGGATCGGGTCGTGCAGCAGCGTGCGGGCCCCCGCGCGACAGGCCAGCTGGGCGATGCCCGCGCCCATCGTTCCGGCGCCCAGCACCCCGATCACGCCAGGCGCGGCCCGCTCCTGGCCGGCTCCGCCGGCCCTCTCCTGCTCGTTCGCGCGCTCGCTTGCGACCATGCCCGGCCCCCGCCGGCGCCTCAGGCGGGGACGAGCGCGTTGATGCCGGTCATCGCCCGCCCGATGATCAGTTTCTGGATCTGCGAGGTGCCCTCGTAGAGAGTCGTCACGCGCGCGTCGCGGAAGTAGCGCTCGACCGGGTGGTCGTCGACGTAGCCCGCCCCGCCGTGCACCTGGATCGCGAGGTTCGCGCACTCGAGCGACGCCTCCGTCGCATGCAGCTTGGCAACCGAGGTCTCGAGCGTGTTCGGCCTGCCCTGGTCCTTCAGCCACCCCGCCCGCCACACGAGCAGCCGCGAGGCGTCCGTCTTCAGCACCATGTCGGCGATCATCGCCTGCACGAGCTGGAAGCTCGCGATCGGCCGCCCGAACTGTTCGCGCTCCTTGGCATAGCGGACCGACTCCTCGACACACCCCTGGCAGATGCCGACGCAGCCGGCGGCCACCGAGTAGCGCCCCGAGTCGAGATTCGACATCGCGATTTTGAAGCCGTCGCCGACCTCGCCCAGCACGTCCTCGTCGGCCACCTCCACGTCTTCCAGCGAGATCGACCCGGTGTCGGAGGCGTGCAGGCCCATCTTGTGCTCGATCGTCTGCGTCCTGAAACCCGGCTGGTCGGTGTCGACGATGAAGCACGCGATGCCCTTGTGGCCGAGCTCCGGGTCGGTCTGCGCGAAGATCAGCGCGACCTTCGCGTAGTTGGCCATCGAGATCCACATCTTGGAGCCGTTGAGCAACCAGCCCGAGTCCGTCTTTCGCGCGCGCGTCTTCTGGTTGGCGGCGTCCGAGCCGGTGTCGGGCTCGGTCAGCCCGAAGCAGCCCAGCCACTCGCCCGAGCAGAGCTTCGGCAGGTACTTCTGCTTCTGCTCCTCGGTCCCGAATTTCACGAGCCCCGAGCAGACGAGCGAGGTCTGGACCGAGATGACCGTGCGGATCGCCGAGTCGCCGCGCCCGATCTCCTCGACGATCAGCCCGTAGCTCAGGTAGTCCAATCCGGCGCCTCCGTACTCGGACGGGACGATCGCGCCGAGGTAGCCCTGCGCCGCGATCTTCTGGACGAGATCGACGTCGAAGTGATGGTTGCGCGCGTTTTCGCGCGTGCGCTCGATCAGCTCGCGGTCGGTGAATTCACGTGCCGTCTCCTTGATCAGGCGCTGCTCATCGGTCAGGTCGAAGTCCATCCATATCTCCTCTCATCCCAGCTTGGGGCTCTTCCAGGGGGCATTCAGGCGCCGCTCGATCTCCTCGGCGAGTCCATCGATCGGGAGGCGTTCCTGAGCCAGCGAGTCCCGGTCGCGCAGGGTCACGGTGCGGTCCTCGACGCTCTGATGGTCGATCGTCACGCAGAACGGCGTTCCGATCTCGTCCTGGCGACGGTAGCGCCTTCCGATCGCGCCGCCGTCATCGTACTCGGCCTGCCCGCGCTCGCGCAGGCTGCCGTAGACCTCGCGCGCGAGCTCGGGCTGTCGGTCCTTGTTCACGAGCGGCAGCACCGCGACCTTGACCGGAGCGAGCCGCGGGTGCAGCCGCAGGACCGTCCGCCGCTCGCCCTCGCCCGTGCCCTCGCGCTCGACCACTTCCTCGTCGTAGGCGTCCACGAGGAAGGCGAGCATCGCGCGGTCGGCACCGGCCGCCGGCTCGATCACGTACGGCACGTAGCGCTCCCCGGTGGCCTGGTCGAAGTACTCGAGCTTCTCGCCCGAGTATTCCGCGTGGCGCCTGAGGTCGAAGTCGCCGCGGTTGGCGATCCCCTCGAGCTCCGACCAGCGTGCTCCGCCGACTCCGTCGCTGGACGGGAAGAGGTATTCGACGTCGCTCGTCGCGCTCGAGTAGTGCGAGAGCTCGTCCGCGTCGTGCGCCCGCAGGCGCAGGTGGTCGGGGCGGATGCCGAGCTCGACATACCAGCGCTCGCGCTCGTTCAGCCACAGTTCGAAGTAGCCCTCCGCCTCGCTCGGCGGGACGAAGTACTCCATCTCCATCTGCTCGAACTCGCGCGTACGGAAGATGAAGTTGCCCGGAGTGATCTCGTTGCGGAAGGACTTGCCCACCTGCGCGATCCCGAAGGGGGGTTTCTTGCGCGAGAACTGCAGCACGTTCTTGAAGTTGATGAAGATCCCCTGAGCCGTCTCGGGCCGCAGGTAGGCCGTCGCGCCCGACTCCTTGACCGGGCCGATCGTCGTCTCGAACATCAGGTTGAAGTCGCGCGCCGGGGTCAGGTCGCACTCCTCCGTCTCCCCGGGGTGCTTCGAGGGTTTGCGCCCGCAGGCGAGTTCCTGGAGGTGGTCGGCGCGGAAGCGCTGCCCGCACGTGCGGCAGTCGACGAGCGGGTCGGTGAACCCTTCCAGGTGGCCCGAGGCCTCCCACACGCGCGGGTGCTGGAGGATCGCCGAGTCGATCGCCACGATGTCGTCGCGCTCCTGCAGCATCGCCCGCCACCACTCGTTCTTGACGTTGGTCTTGAGCAGCACGCCGTAGTGGCCGTAGTCGTACGTGGACCCGAGGCCCCCGTAGATCTCCGAGGACGGGAAGACGAATCCCCGCCTCTTGGCCAGCGCGACGATCTTGTCCATCGTGACCGCGTCGCCGCTCGCGCCATCGGGCTTCTTGTCGGAGGCTGCGGTCATCGCGGGCGAGGGATGGTATTCAAGGCCGCCGCCAAACCCGGCTTGGACGGTTGTTGGATGGCACGCCGCGCCCCTAAGGCGCCCCGCGGCGATGCCGATATTGATCTTGGTTATGTCACGGGATGGCTCTTTCTGGCTGCACAACGGGGGCTCTCGCTCTCCAAGCTCCGACGCCTCCGGCGCCGGAGGCGGCTCAGGCGGCTCGCAGTCCGGGATGTCCGCGCCACTCACCTTCGCGGTGGCCCAGCGCGAGCTCGACGATCGCACCTGCGTCCTCGCCGTGGAGGGAGAGCTCGACCTCGCGTCGGCGCCGAAGCTCAAGTGGGCCCTGACCGACATCTTCGACGCTGGTGGGCGCCGGGTCGTCCTCGACCTCTCCCGCGTCAGCTTCATCGACTCGACCGCCCTCGGGGTCCTGGTCGGCGTCAGGAAGAACCTGGGCCCCGACGCGCGCATGGCGATCGCGTGCATGCAGCCCGAGGTGCTGAACATCTTCGAGCTGACGGGCCTGGACGGGACGTTTGACCTGTTCTCTACATTCGACGATGCGCTTGCCTTCGTCAGGGGGAGCGCGGCAACGGCCGGTTGATGGCGCGCCTGGCGAGACCAACGGGGACGCTCCGTCAGCCGGTCCTGGCTTTGACGGTCACCATCTCGCTGGCCTGCTGCTGGTTCCCGGCCTCGATCTCCGCGGCCGCCGCCAGGCGAAACCACGCCCAACCGGCGCCGTCCGCGGCCGCCGCGTCCGGCGAAGGCTCCGCTCAGAACGCAGGTCCCGCCTCGGCGTCCGCCGGCTGCTGTGCGCCCGCCTCGCCGGCAGCCGCCTCGGCGGCGCAGCCGAAGCACCGCGGACGCGGTGCCGCCGGCCAACCCACTGCGCCCGGCGCCGGGGCCGTGGCGCCTGAAGCGGGCGGCGAAGGCGGCGCGGCCGGCGCAGGCTCCTCCCACCGCGAAGCTCCCCGCGGCGCACGCGGGCACACGCGCACCCAACCCGCGCCCGGCCGCCGCGCCAGGCACCGCGGCCACGGTCAGCAGCCCGTCGAAGCCCCCGCCGAAGCCACCGCCGGCGAAGGAGCCGGGGCCGGCGAAGCCGGAGCGGCCGGGGAACCGCAGCTCGGCGCATCGCCGGCAGCCCGCGTCCGTGAACGCCCGAAACCCAAACACAAACGCGTCAAAGAACCCAAACACCCCAAAGGCCCAGTCCCGGCCCCCGAAGAAAAGAAGCAGAAGGTCATAGCCGCGGCCGTCGCCCCGGTCATCCCGATCGTCGCCGTCTCAGCCGCGCCCGCCGTCGCGACCGCCCCGCCCGCTCCCCCGGTCGCTGTCACTCCACGCGTCGTCGTCGGCTCCGCGCAGAGCTTCTCGGGCGGCTCCCCGCGCGCCACGGGAAGGCCCTCGTCAGTCCGTCCGCGCCGCCACGCCGGCTCGGCCACGACGCTCACGCCGCCTCTGCCGCCGGCCGCGGCGGCTTCGTCCTCCTCCGCCGCCGCGACACCCGTCAAGGCGCCGGCGCGCAAGCGGGGCGCCACCGCGCCCAGTGGAGGGTCGCAGCTCGTCACGACCGTCACGAAGCTCGTCAACGTGATCCCGCCGTTCGTCCGGATCCTGATCGCCGCCCTCGTCGCCCTCGCACTCGCGCTCGGCGTGAGCTCGCGCGTCGCGACGATGCGCGCCCGGCGGCTGGCGCGCCAGCGCACCCAGCTGCTCGAGGACGTCGGCCTGCTCCAGGCGGCGCTGCTCCCGCCGACTCCACCGCGCCTCGGCCCGGTCGCCACCTCCTCCGCCTACCGCCCGACCGCCGGTCCGGGCGCCGGCGGCGACTTCTACGATGTCTTCGCGCTCGCCGATGGCCAGCTCGCGGTGATCGTCGGGGACGTCTCCGGGCATGGCCGGATTGCCCTGCCGCAGACGACGCTCGTGCGCTACACGCTCCGCGCCTACCTCGAGGCGGGCATGCAACCGCGTGCGGCGCTGCAGATGGCGGCTCCCGTGCTCGAGCGACAGCTCGGCGACTCCTTCGCGACGGTCGTGCTCGCGACATACCACCCGCGCGAGCGCACGCTCGTCTACGCCTGCGCCGGCCACCCGCCGCCGGTCGTCCTCGGCAGCGAGCCGATCGTGCCCGTCACCGCCTGCTCCTCGCCTCCGATCGGCGCCGGCCAGCCGACCGGCATGCGCCAGACCGTCGTCTCGCTCCCCGGCGAGGCTGTCGTCTGCTTCTACACCGACGGCGTGCTCGACGCCCGCGTAGGCGGCGAGCTCTTCGGCGGGCCCCGGTTGAAGGCGCTGCTCGAGGGCCTCGGCCGCGACGCCAACGCCGGTGCGCTGCTCGACCGCGTGGCGGCCGAGACCGACCAGCGGCCCGACGACATGGCCGCCTGCGTGCTGCGGATCGAAGGAAGCCGCAGCGCCCCCCGCGTGCAGGCCGAGGAACTCGAGCTCGACCGCCGCGAGGTCGCGCGCGGCCGCGCCGAGCGCCTGCTGCTCGCCCGCGGCCTCGAGCCGGCCGTGATCGAGCAGGTGCTGACCGCGGCGCGCCGCGCGGTGGACCGCGACGGCGCCGTCGTGCTGGAAGTCCATCTCGGCGATCGCTCGCCCGAGGTGGCGCTGCGCGAACAGAACGTAAGGCCGTTTGAACCCACGATCCGCGCGAGCTCTCGCGCACTGGAGATGTCTGGATGAACGCTCGACCCGCACCTGACACAGACGCCGCGATGGTCCTCGGGATGGCCGCCACCGCCATGCCCTTCGCACGATCGCGCGAGGACCAGGCCGAGCGATGGTTGCGGATCCTGCGGCTCCACGGCGAGGCCGGAACGGCCCTCCAGGGACTCGGCGTGAGCGAGGGCCCCCTGGAAGAGAGCCATCACAACGGCGGCGCGGGCGGGGAGGCGGGCGAGCGCTCCGACGCGGTCACCGACGTCGTCGCCGCGGTCACCGAGGACGCGGTCGTGCACGCCACCCGCAGGGCCGCCCCGGCGATCGGAACGGCCGACGTGCTGGTGGCCGTGATGAACGTCTACGGCGAGGATTTCGACCGGGTCCTGCACGTTCACGGCACCGACCGCGACGAGGTCCTCGAGCGCCTCGGCGTGGAGCCGGCCTGGAGCTAGCGCTGCCGCGCGCCACGCCTCGGCGTGGAGCCGGCCTGGAGGTAGCGCTGCCGCGCGCCTAAGATGCCGCGCCGTGGCGCGGATCCTGATCGTGGGCGGTGGCTGCAGGGGAAGGCAGCTGGCCTCGAGCCTGATCGGCGAGGGGCACGCGGTACGGATCACGACGCGCGGCGAGGAGGGACGCGAGGCGATCGAGGCGACCGGCGCCGAGTGCTGGATCGGCACACCCGACCGCCTCGCGACGCTGCGGGGCGCGCTCGAGAGTACGACGATCGCCTGCTGGCTGCTGGGCTCCGCCGTGGGCCCGCGCCAGCGGCTGCGCGAACTGCACACATCCCGCCTGCAGCTGTTCGTGACGCAGGCCGTCGACACGACGGTGCGCGGCTTCGTCTACGAGGAAGCCGGCACGAGCACCCCCGAGGAGATCCTGCGAGAGGGCGGTGAGGTGGTGCGCGCCGTAGGCGAGCGCAACGCGATCCCGCTCGCGTTCATCCGCGCGAACCCGGCCGAGACGGGCGTCTGGCTGGCGGAGACACTCGCCGCGATCGCGGGTCTTCTGGGCCGTTCGCGATAGTCCGGGCCGCGGTTCTCCCGCGCTATGCTGGGCCCTAATCACCCAAAAGCCGATCAGGATTGTCTACCGAAGGGCGGTTTGCTGTGTCCGACTACGCGAAGGACGTGCTCGTGGACGGTGACTGGCTGTCCGAGCACCTGAACGACGAGAGCATCCGCATCGTCGAGGTCGACGAGAATCCGGCGCTGTACTCAGAGGCCCACATCCCCGGCGCGATCGGGTTCGACTGGAGAGAGGACCTCCAGGATCCCGTCCGCCGCGACTTCCTCGGCCCCGAGGCCTTCGGCGAGCTGTTCGGGTCCCACGGCGTCTCCAACGACCACACGATCGTGCTCTACGGCGACCGGAACAACTGGTTCGCCGCCTACACCTACTGGTACCTCAAGTACTACGGCCACGACAACGTCGTGCTGCTGAACGGGCCCCGCGAAAAGTGGATCGCCGACGGCCGCCCGACGACCGCCGCGGTGCCCAGCTACCCGCCCGCGACCTTCGACGCACGGCCGGGCGACCAGGGCATCCGCGCGTACCGCGCCGAAGTGCTGGACGCGATCGAGGCGCCGACGAAGCTCGTCGACGTCCGCTCGCCGGCCGAGTTCGCCGGCGAGATCATCTCCCCCGCGGGCTACGAGCAGGAGGGAGCCCAGCGCGGCGGCCACATACCCGGGGC
>DASZIU010000076.1:0-6959 GCA_035948815.1 Solirubrobacteraceae bacterium
ACGCCGAGGCCCACATCCCGGGCGCGATCGGATTCGACTGGAAAGCGGACCTCCAGGATCCCGTCCGCCGCGACTTCCTGGGACCGCAGGCGTTCGGTGAGCTGTTCGGGAGCCGCGGCGTCTCGAACGACCACACGATCGTGCTCTATGGCGACCGCAACAACTGGTTCGCCGCCTACACCTACTGGTACCTGAAGTACTACGGCCACGACAAGGTGCTGCTGCTGAACGGGCCGCGCGAAAAGTGGATCGCCGACGGCCGCCCGAGCACCGCCGAGCTGCCGAGCTACGCGGCGGCGACCTTCACCGCGCAGGCCGGCGATGAGGCGATCCGCGCCTATCGCGACGAGGTCCTCGCCGCGCTCGACGCGCCCACGAAGCTCGTCGACGTGCGCTCGCCGGCCGAGTTCTCCGGGGAGATCATCTCGCCCGCCGGCTACGAGCAGGAGGGAGCACAGCGCGGGGGCCACATCCCCGGCGCGGCCTCGATCCCCTGGGCGCAGGCCGTGCGCGAGGACGGCACCTTCAAGTCGGCCGAGGAGCTGCGCGACCTCTACGCCGGCAAGGGCGTCCTCAACGGCGACGACATCATCGCCTACTGCCGCATCGGCGAGCGCTCCGCCCACACCTGGTTCGTCCTCCACGAGCTTCTCGGCAAGGACGAGGTCAAGAACTACGACGGCTCATGGACTGAGTGGGGCAACCTCGTCGGCGTTCCGATCGAGCGCGGGGCATAGCCAGGCTCCTCGGCGCTACGGCATCTCAGCTTGCTGCCGGCCGACGCGCGCCGGCCGCGCGAGCGAGCTCCCCTGCCAGCTGCCCGCCCGAGTCGAGCTGCTCGAGCAGGTGCTCGACGATGCGTGCCGTCGCGCCCCAGATGAGGTCGTCGCCCACGACGTAGGCGTCGGTCTCGAAGGAGATGCCGCGCCGCTGCATCCTCGTCCTCGTCCTGCCCTCGCGGATCGCCTGGAGCGGCAGCTCGAGCACGGCGTCGACCTCCCGCGCCGACGGCCGCCAGGCGCGCCCCTCGGGGATCACCCCGACGAAGGGGTGGATCACGTAGTTCGTGGCGAACGTCGAGGTCGGCGGCAGCTCGCCGAGCAGCCGCACCTCCGAGCGCGGCAGGCCGATCTCCTCCTCGGCCTCGCGCAGGGCCGTCTCGGCGAGGTCGGCGTCCTCGGCGTCGCGCCGTCCACCGGGGAAGGAGATCTCGCCGGCGTGGCGCTTGAGGTCGGCGCGGCGGCGCGTGAGCACGAGGTTTGGCTCGCTTGCCTCGCCGGAGAGGAAGATCGCGACGAGCACCGCCGAGGGGATCTCCTCGCCCCGCTCGGGCAGGCCTGTGGCTCCGAAGAGGGACGGGTCAGGCGGCCAGGTGAACTCGCTCAATGCGCTCCTGGAACATGACCTCGCCGTCGAGCGCCCGGTGGACGGGGCACTTCGCCGCAATCACGCGCAGGCGCTCGGCCTGCTCCTCGGGGAGGTCGTCGGGGAGCCGCATCACGAGCTCGAACTTCGTCGGGCAGCCGCGCTCCGCGGGGCTGTACTCGACGTCGACCTCCACATGCCCCAGCTCCCAGCCCTTGCGGGCGGCGTACATCTCCATCGTGATCGCGGTACACGACGCGAGGCTCGCCGCGAGCAGCTCGCGGGGGTCCGGACCCATGTCCTCGCCGCCCTCGTCAATCGGCTCGTCGACGGTCATCTGATGCTCGCGCACCTGGACCGTGTGCTTGAGCGAGACTCCGTCTCGCCGCGCAGTCGCTTTCATCCTTGTCAGCTCCACAGATCCGGCCATATATCGATCCCTTCAATTGGTGTGCTCCTTGAACCAATGATACTCCGCGTCCGGACTAAGAAAGTGGGTTGAACAGCAGCCCGGTCAACAGCTTGGGGAAGAAGTACGTCGACTTGGGAGGCATGTTCTCACCGGCGGCGGCGACGTCGCGGACCTGCTGGACGGGCGTCGGTCGCATCAGGAACGCGGCGTCGTAGTCGCCCGAGGTGACCATCGCCAGCGCCTCCTCGGTGTCGCGCGCGTAGAAGAGGCCGTTGAAGTGCGAGATGTCGTCGTCGCTGAGGCCGAGGGCGCCCTTGAGGATCAGCGCCTCGAGCACGCCCGTGTCGAGCCGGCGGTAGGCCTCCGAGCGGCCGGGCAGGGCGGCGTCGGCGATCGCCTGGTCCTTCAGCGTCAGGCGGAACGGCCGCTGGAGGTGGGAGTCGAAGTACCCGAGCTCGAGCGGCCCCGTCCCCGGCTCGGGCGTGATCTGATCGAGCGGCACCTCGGCGATCTCGAAGTCGCGGCGCAGCGCCTCGGCGAGCGCCTCCTGACGAGCGGCGTCGAGCCCTCTGACCATGCGGTGGGTGGGGAAGACGGTCAGCCCCGGATCCTCGAGCGCGACGAGGCACATGAGGATGTAGCGGTGCTCGCCCTCGCCGCCGATCTCCTCGGCGTAGGCCTGCATCGTCTCGTAGCGGTGGTGGCCGTCGGCGATCAGCAGCTCGGCTCCGCCGGCGGCACGTTGGACGGCCTCGATCGCCGCGGGATCGGAGACTCGCCAGATGCGGTGGACCGTGCCGTCCGCGTCGCTGACCTCGCCCCACGGCGGCCGCTCGGTAGCCGGCGCGAGCGCCCGCCACGCGGCCTCGGTGGGGTCCGAGTAGAGCGAGAAGATGGGGGAGATGTTCGCCCGCGTCGCCCGCGTCAGGCGCAGGCGGTCCTCCTTGGGTCCCGGATGGGTGCGCTCGTGCGGACGCACGCGTCCCGGGCCGTACTCCTCGATCCGCACGCGACAGAAGAAGCCCCGGCGCGTCAGCGTACGGCCGTCCGGACCGCTGTAGTCCTGGCTGTGGGCCCAGATCGCCGGCTCCTCGTCGCGCACGAGCGCCCCCTGAAGCTGCCAGCTCTCGAACTGCTCCTGGGCGGCGGCATAGGGGTCGGGGTTCCCCTCGGGCAGGTCGATCGCCACGACGTTGAACGGCGAGCGCGCGATCAGGGCGGCCCGCTGCTGTGCGTCGATCACGTCATAGGGCGGCGCGACGACGTCGGCGAGCGGGCCCACGACGGCGGGGTCATAGTGGAGAGCTCGCAGCGGTTGCACCTCGGCCATGGCGGTGGCGGAGGCTAGCAGCGCTGCGGACGTCGGCGGCCTGGGCGGCTTCGGCGCGGGTGCCGGCGGGTGTTTGCCGGCCCGAGGGCGCCGACGTTCGTGCGAATGCCGGCCGAGATGTTCGTCCCAGATTGCGGGCTTCCTGGCAGTAAACTCGCCGTGCAGCGGGACGTGGCGCAGCCTGGTAGCGCACCTGCCCTGGGAGCAGGGGGTCGCCGGTTCAAATCCGGCCGTCCCGACCATTTGCCCGAAGGTCGAACCACCCCGGCTCCTGTTTCAGGGGCCGGGGTGGGGCGGCTTGGCGACACAAGCGGGCGGGTGTGCGACGCTCGGCGCGATCACGAAGCCATGAGCAAACACCGGCATGACAGCGAGCAGGAATTTGAGGAACTCGTCAGTTCGGCGCTCGACGAGCTGCCGATCGAGTTCCAACGTGCGCTGGAGCACGTGGCGATTGTCATTTCCGACCGCGGTTCCGAGAACCACGCGTACGGCATGTACGTCGGCTCCAACCGTGGTGGTACGCCGTTCTTCGGGGGCGGTGGCCTGCCAGACGAGATCCTGATCTTTCGCGACACCCTGGTGCGCGACTTCGGGGACGATCCCGAGCGCCTCCGGCTGCATGTCACTCAGACGGTGCGTCACGAGGTTGGTCACTACCTCGGCTTCGACGAGAGAGGCGTTCGCAAACTCGGACTCTGATGGCTTCACGCCCCGCCGTGTAACGGTCCGCTTGGCCGACGGAGGAGCCACGACGACGTCCGGCGCGGGACGCTCGTCGTCCGTCAATTGGACCACTTCTTCGCTTGGAGCTTCTCAGCGCGGATTCAGCTGCTGACGTAGACCTTGCCGCCGCGCTCGACGACCTCGGCGCGACGTAGCGGCCAGACCTTGGTTAGCTGAATGTACGCGGTGTCGAGCCCTGGCACTTTCTCGAATCCCGCCTGCGGCCCGACGACCATCCGGCCGGTGGTTGGGTCATAGCGGGAGTGGTGCCACGGGCAGACGAGGCAACCGTCCTCGTCGATCTTGCCGTTCGCAAGATCTGCGCGAAGATGCCGGCAGCGCCGTGAGACGGCGTAGCGCTCACCGTTGACGTTGAGGACCGCCCAGTCCCCGATTCCGCGGACCGATCCGGGTCCAAGCTCCTCAACGGTTCCAACGAGTTGCTCAGGCATCTGGCGATTTATCCTACTGGTCGCGGGTCGAACAGCCGTAGCTGCCCGTGCCGATCCGAGGTCGGGTATTCAGCGCCTGGTCTCGTACCTGGTCAGGAGCACGCCGTCGGGAAACGTCCGGGTCTCCACCAGGTTCAGGTTCACCCAGTTGTCGAGGGCCGTGAAGAACGGCGTGCCGCCGCCCACCAGGACCGGGTGGGTGACGATCGCGTACTCGTCGATCAGCCCGGCCCGCATGGCCGCTGCGGCGAGGGTGGCGCCGCCGACGTCCATGGGACCGCCATCCTCAGTCTTGAGCCGGGTGATCTCGGTGACAGCGTCGCCGGTGACCAGGCGGGCATTCCAGTCGACCGCGCTGGTCGTCGAGGAGAACACCACCTTCGGCATGTCCCGCCAGCGGCGGGCGAACTCGATCTCCGCCGGTGTAGCGCCAGGCTGCTGGTCGGCGGTCGGCCAGTGGGAGCTCATCGTCTCCCACTGTTTGCGCCCGTACAGCGCCAGGCCCGTCGCCGCCACCCGGTCGGACCACCACTGGAACAGCTCGTCGCTCGGCGCGCTCCAGCCGAGGTCGTCGCCGGGCGCGGCGATGTAGCCGTCCAGCGTCAGGTTCATGCCAAAGGTCAGTTTCCGCATGGCGTCAGCCTCCCGTGAGTCGGTTTTCGGCGTATAGACCAGCACGGCGCGGAAAATTCATCGGTCAGGCCACACGAGGGCCGGTTGACCACCGCGCCAAGCGGATGTTGCCTACGGAAGGGAACCCCTGTCGGGCACTCCGCCTGCAGACGGGCGCCGTTCCCCCGGTGGAGGCGGTGCCGCGACGTGACGACGCCGATGAGCGGGTTCGGCGCTTGACCGAGCCGCCCTCTGAAGACGGGAGTCATTCTTCCGACACTCTTATGCGGCTCCAACCTGGCTCTAACCTCACCGCTCGATTCTTGCCGGGTGGGCAGGCCGACGACAGATGTCTAAATACAAGGAGCGCCCGTGGCTCATCACCTTCCTGGGCGTTCTGTGCATAGCGGCGATCGTTGTCGCATACACCACCGTCGGCCAAGCTTCATCGGCAACGGCGCAGAGCCGGCGGACGGCGACGGTGGCGCAGGGAGTCGTGCAGCAGACCGTGTCGGGAGCCGGAACTCTCAAGCCCGCGGCCAACGTCGGCGTGAACTTCGCCAACGGCGGCACGCTCACGGGGGTCCTCGTGAGCGTGGGCGACAAAGTGAAAGCCGGGCAGCTGCTTGCCGAAATCAACCCGAGCAGCGCGAACTCGAGCCTGCGCTCCGCGGAAATCAGCCTGAGCACCGCCGAAGCCTCCTATCAGGACGCCGTCAAGGGACTGACGCCAGCCGAAGGACGCCAGGCAGAAATCAGCGCCAGCCAGGCGAAAGCGGCGGTCATCTCCTCGCAGCAGACTCTTCGACAGGACCAGCAGACGGCGAGTTCCGAAGCGTCCTCCGCCCGCACGAGCCTCTCGCAGGCCGAAGTGTCGCTGAAGAACACCGAACGGGCGGTCGCCGTCGAAGCGACCACCCAGCAGGACGCCGTCAACCAGGATGTAGCCCAGCGCGGGACCGACGAAAGGGCGCTCGTCGAAGCGAGGGCGCAGGCCGAAGAAGCACGGAACGTGCTGGCCGCCGAACGCGGCAAATCGCCCATCAGCGAACAGAAGGTCAGCACCGCGGAATCGAGGCTCACCGCCGCTGAAGCGACGGTCAGGTCGGCCGAAACGAAGATAAGCCAGGACGGCTTCACGATCCTGACGGCGCAGAACAATCAGGCGGCCGGAACCGTCAAGGGCCAGCAGTCGATCGACAGCGCGCGCAACGCCGTAGCGAACGCAAGGCACGCGGAGTCTGCGACCGCGCTGAAGAGTGAACAGACGATCGCCCAAGCGCACACCACCCTCACGAGCGCGGAACTCTCGCTGCAGGCCACGCTCGCCGCCAACGAAGTCAAATCGGCGCCGCCGAAGACCTCCACCGTCGTGAGCGCCGAAAACAACGTCAAGAGCGCCCAGATGACGGTCGAAAAAGCGCGCCAGGCAGTGGCCGAGACGAAGCTGTACGCACCGGCCGAAGGAGTCGTCGCCTCGATCAAGAACGCCGTCGGTGAAGCCGTCTCCGGCTCTGGAACGGAATCGTCGTCCAGCGCCAGCTCCGGCTCAACCGGCGCCTCCGCGGCCGGCTCCAGCGCCAGCGGCGGCGGAGCGAGCACGTCCGGCGCCGGCGCGGCCACGGGCGGTGCCGCGGCAGGCACGGGGGGCGCGACGGGCACGAGCGCCAAAGGGGCGGCAGGCGGCAGCGCTCCCGGTACGAGCACGGGAGGCGGTGCGAGCGGCGGTGGCGGTGCGAGCGGCGGCGCCGGCACGAGCGGCGGTGGCGGCACGAGCACCACCGGGGCGAGCGCAACCGGCAGCGGGACCTTCCAGAGCATCGCCAGCACGAGCGCGGCAGGCGCCGGCGCGGCCGCCGGTACCAGTAAAACGGGAGCCGGCAGCACGAGCGGCGAAAGCAGCACCAGCAGCAGCACGACCAGCACGAGCAGCTCGTTCATCGAACTCGTTGACGTGCACGGCGACCAGGTCGTGGTGCCGCTGAGCGAATCCGAAATCGGCAACGTGAACGTCGGTCAGATCGCCACGGTCACGGTCGAAGCGCTCGAAGGTCGCAAGTTC
>DASZIU010000077.1:0-40477 GCA_035948815.1 Solirubrobacteraceae bacterium
TCGAGCTCGACCCGCATGAGCTCGTCGTGCCGAGAGACCAGCTCGCGCCAGCGAGCGTCGCCCAGCGACGCCGCCCGGTTCGTCGAGCCGACGATGTCCGTGAACATCACGGTCGTGAGTACGCGGTCTGGCACGAGCGCGTGGCGAGCGCCCGTGAGGAACTCCTCGATCTCCTCGGCGTATCCGTCGGCGTCTCCGTAGAACGGGATGTGATCCAAGCCCGGCAAGACGACCAGCCGCGCGCCGGGGATATGGTCGGCGAGGTAGCGAGCGCCCTCCACGGGAACGAACTCCTCGGCACGGTGCAGCACGAGCGTCGGGACGCCGATCGTTGGCAGGAGGTCGCGAACGTCGGTTTCGATGATCATCTGGATCAAGGTTCGGGCCATCGTCGGACTTGCAGCCGAGCGTTCGAAGATGCCCCGTCCGACACGCTCGCGCTCGTTGTCCCCGCTGGGCGCCATGTAGGCAAGCGTTCCGCCGTCGCCCCAGTGCTCGGCGGCCGCGCGCGCCGTATGGATCACGTCCACCCAGCGCTGGCCGCTGGGGTTGTCCTCGGCATCATCGACCCCGGTCGGGAACGTGCCGCACAGGACGAGGGCGCGCGTACGCTCGGGGTAGGTCGCGGCGAACATGACGCTCATCGGCCCGCCCTCCGAAAGGCCGAAGAGGGCGGCGCGCTCTGAGCCCGCGGCATCCATCACGGCGCGCACGTCGTCCATTCGTTCCTCCAGCGACGCGGGGCCGGCAACCGGATCGGACAGGCCCGTCCCGCGCTTGTCGAACAGGATCAGCCGCGAGAACGAGGCGAGCTTCTCCAGGAAGCGTGCGATCCGCGGGTCCGCCCACTGCAGGTCGAGGTGCGACACGAAGCCGGGCACGAACACCAGGTCGATGGGGCCGTCACCGACCACCTGGTAGGCGATGTTCACATCACCGCTCGCGGCGTAGCGCGTCCGGGGAGGCATGATCGCCCAGGCTACACCGATCGCTTGGGCCGCCCTTACTGTCGCGAGCGAGGTCGTCGATCAGCTGCAGGGGGTGCGAGGGCAGCTAGTCGAAACCCGACCCCGTGGGGCAGCGCATCAGCGAGCTGCAGCGGGGACGCTCCCTGGCGAACGCCCCGCAGAACGCGGGTCATCGCCAACCCAACAACGTGCGGGACCGCGCCTGCACGCTCCGGCGTTGGATGAGCAGCAAGCGTGGCGTCGGTCCTGGGCTGATCGCTAATGCGACGAGAGGACTGTGGGCGGGCTGCTCAGCAGTCAAGTCTTGACCGGCTGCACGAAAAGTGATATCAGATAGCTATCAGTTTTATTAGGCACCGCTTCACGAGGAGGGACCATGAACCAGTCCGACCAGCCATACCGCCAGCCCGAGGCGACTCCGGTCGGGCACTCGGGAACCCGCGTCGAAATCCACGAGCGCCCCGCCTGGGCGATCAGCGGCTGGGCGGGCGTGCTCGTCGTCCTCGCCTGCATCGCCGCCAGCATCCTCCTCGCTGAAAGCTCAGCTGCGCTGCTTGCGATCGTGCCGGTCCTGGCCACCGTTGTTGTTTTGACCTCGCTGATCGTCGTGCAACCCGGCCAGACCAAGGTCGTGCGCTTCTTCGGAAGCTACGTCGGCACCGTACGCCGTAGCGGCCTGTGGTGGATCCTGCCGCTGGCGGACCGGCGGAGTCTGAGCATTCGCGTCAGGAACTTCGAGACCAACCATCTGAAGGTCAACGACGCTGACGGCAACCCGGTGGAGATCGCCGCCATCGTCGTTTGGCAAGTGGCCGATACCTCACGGGCGGTCTACGCCGTCGATGACTACGTCAACTTCGTTCAGGTCCAGGCCGAGTCGGCATTGCGCCACGTCGCGACCACCCATCCCTACGACGATCCCACGGGTGAGGGCTCGTCGTTGCGGGGCTCGACCGACGTCGTCGCCGCGGAGCTCGCCCAAGAGGTGGCCCAGCGGGTCGCCATCGCCGGGGTCGAGATCGTCGAGGTGCGCATCAGTCATTTGGCCTACGCCTCGGAGATCGCCCAGGCGATGCTGCGCCGACAACAGGCCAACGCCGTTGTCGCGGCGCGCTCCCGTATCGTCGAGGGCGCCGTGGGGATGGTTGAGCTCGCCCTTGCGCGGCTAAATGATCGCGGCATCGTCGAGCTCGACGAGGAGCGCAAGGCGGCGATGGTGAGCAACCTGCTCGTCGTGCTCTGCGGCGACCAGCCGGCGTCCCCGGTCGTCAACACCGGGACCCTCTATACGTGAGTAATGAGCGCAAACAGGTGCTGCTACGCATCGACCCGAGGGTCCACGATGCCCTCGCCCGGTGGGCCACCGACGAGTTCCGCAGCCTCAACGCCCATGTCGAGATGTTGCTGCGACGGGCCCTCGAAGACGCAGGTCGGATGCCTCAACAAGCGGCGCCGCTGCCCAGGCGGGGCCGACCGCCCACCCGTGGCCGTTGAAAAGGGGGGCCCTCGCTCGGCCTACGATGTCTCCGATGTCCCGACACATGTGTCCGGGATGTCCTGACACATCACATAAGCGGAGAGGGAGGGATTCGAACCCTCGAACGAGGTTGACCCCCGTTACGCGATTTCCAGTCGCGCCCGTTCAACCGCTCCGGCACCTCTCCAGGCGCTTCCTTGATGGCGCACCCCTAGGCTACGACAAGCAGCGGCCTTCCGTTGCTAGGCTCCGCTTCGTGCTCCTGGCCTCCAGCGCAGCCTTCAGCAAGACCTTCGGACTGCTCGTCACCTTCGTCGGGATCGGCCTGATCGTCAACATCCTGCTCGTCTACGTCGCGATCCAGATCCGCGGCGAGCGCCGCCAGAACCAAGAGCTGCTGACATCGCGCAAACCTCCCGAGAGCTGAGCCAGCGGGCGCGAGAGCGCCCCCTCGATCCCTAGATGATGTAGACGGGGGTGCCGACGGGCGATTTGCTGTAGAGGTCGATCACGTCCGGGATCCGCATGCGCACGCATCCGTGGGAGGCGTCGTGGCCGATCGATTCGTACTCGCTCGGGTCGATCCCATGGATGCCCGCGCCGCCTTCGAAGGACATGAAGCGGGCCTTCAGAGGGTCGCCCGGCCCGGGCGGGACGACGGTCCCCGCGAGCGCTCCAGCCCACGCTTTTTTCGGCACGTACCACGGCGGGTTGACCTGCTCCCATTCGATTTTGTGCAGTCCCGCCGGCGTTTCGAGCCCTTCCATCCCGACGGCGATTTCGTAGGTCCTCGCGAGTCTCAGATGGTCGTAGAAGCGCAGCCTGAAGCTCGCGCGGTCGATGACGATGTAACCGGGATTGCGGGCGGCCAGCTGGGAGGTGGTCACGGCCGGCTTGATGTCGTGGGCCGGGACCAGCACCGTGCGGCTCGGCGTCTGGCCGACGACCGCTCGATCGATCGCCGCACCGAGCTGGGCGTAGCTGACGTACCTTCCGTCCTGCCCGGGCACCAGTTGCAGACCGCTCGCGTTCGGCTGCACGGTCGCGTTCCGTGGCGGACGCATGACCGCTGCCCGCACCCTTGCCGTCAGCGCGCGGGTGGCGCCGTGCGAGTAGCTGACGATCAGCGGGATCCTCCTCGAGATGCCTCCGCCGAACAGACCGCGGAAGGTCCGCGAGACGATCGAGCCTTCGCGGCTCGCGCTCACCGCCTGGTCGACCATGTTCGTGACGTCGACCTTGACCGCGGCTTCGCGGGGATCGAGAACCCAGGTCTGGGCGCCCGAGCGCACCGTCACCGGTTGCCTGAGGCGCGTGACGAGCTCCCGCTCGAGCTTGGCCTTGGCCGCCGCCGCGTGGAGGCCACCGACAGGCACGCCCTCGATCTTCACCCCGTCGGCGATCACGTCCCTGCGCGAGTGGTCGTACAGATACATCGCGAGCACGAGCAGCAGCAGCACGGCCGCGGCTAAGCCGAGCATGATCGGAACGCGGTTGCGGCGCTGCGCCGCCGTCTGCAGGCGATCTACCGAGGATGCGGCCACGTGAACCTCACGGAATCGTCGTCAGGGACGAATGCCGACGCATCCGAGTGTACCCGCCGCCAGGGCGCCGCGAGCCGCCTTGCCGTCGGCCTGGACCTCAGGGCTGCGACGGCGCCGCGTCGGAGGGCGCTCCGTCCGGATTGGCAGCGGCGTTCGCCGCGCGGGCGTGCTCTTCTTCTCGCGCGCGACGGTACTCGTTCACGACGATGTCGGTGATCTCCTGGACGGAGGTCTCGGACGTCGGCTTGTCGAGCGCGATCGTGCCTTCCTGGATCATGTTCACGCGGTCACACGCCTCGAACACCTGCACGTAGTTGTGCAGGATCATGATTATCGACACCTTGCCCTCTTCCTTCAGGCGCGCGACGAGGTCGAGGATCTGCGCCCCCTCCTTCACGCCCATCGCCGCGAGCGGCTCGTCCAGGAGGATGATGTCCGACTCGGAGTTGACGGTGCGCGCCACGGCGATCGCCTGGCGCTGGCCCCCCGACAGCCGCGCGACCGCCACGTCGATCCGCGGGACGTTGATGCCGATGTCATCGAGTGCGCTTCGCGCTTCGCGCTTCATCTCCCGGTTGTTCAGCAGCGGCAGCGGGCGCATTATGCGCTCGCGTCGCAGGAACATGTTGTGGTAGACGGACAGTTCGTCGATCAGCGCCAGGTCCTGATAGACGGTGTCGATCCCTTTGGCGCGCGCGTCGTCGACGCTCCGCGGTTCGTAAGGCTGCCCGTGCAGGAACATGCTGCCCGAGTCCTGTTTCTGAAAGCCGGAGATGATCTTGATCAACGTCGACTTGCCGGCCCCGTTGTCGCCGAGCAACCCCAGCACCTCACCCTTTCGCAGGTGAAGGTTGATGTCGCGCAGCGCCGTCACGGGACCGAAGCGCTTGGCGATGTGTTCGACCCGCAGAACGTCGTCGGGCGCCCAGGTGACCGGCGCCTCAGGCTGTGGCGGCGCCATCGCGCTGGGCTGCCCGCCCTCCGGAGGCGGCTGCCCCGTCGGCGCAGGAGGCGGGTCAGACACGCGTCTGTCCTCTCCTTGCGCGTTGGACGTACACGTTGACGGTCATCGCGATGATGATCGCAAGGCCCGTGTAGAAGAGCAGGTAGTCCGCGTTCACGCCCTGCAAGACCAGGCCGTCCTTGAGGATGCCGAGGAAGAGCGCTCCGATCAGCGCTCCAACGACCGTTCCGGAGCCGCCCGCGAGCAGGGTGCCTCCGATCACCGCCGCCGCGATCGCAAGGAACAGGATTTCGTTTGCGCCGGCCGGGTCCGGCTGCACCGAGGTCGCGCGGACGGCCTCGAAGACCCCCACGAGCCCCGCCAGCAGGCTGCAGAGCACGAAGTTGCGGATCATCACGAGCTTGACCCTCACGCCGGCCTCGGCCGCGCCCAGCTTGTTGGAGCCGATCGCCACCGTATAGAGACCCCAGCGGGTGAACGTCAGCACGATCTGCAGGGTCGCGACGATGATCACCGCCCAGATCAGCTCCGAGTAGGTTCCGCCGCCGAAGATTTCCGCGAACGTGCCGATGTGGTTGACTTTTTCGGGCAGCACTATCGAGTGGCCGTTGACGATGTGGGTGACGTTCACGGTCGTCGAGTGAATCGTCGCGCCCGGGGTTGGCACCGGCGTGCCGTGGGAGATGATCAGGCTCAGCCCCTCGAACGTGAACAACATGCCGAGAGTCGTCACGAACGAGCTGATGCCGACGACGGCGACGAAGAAGCCGTTGACGAAGCCCACCGCCATGCACACGATCAGCGCGACGATCACGCTCGGCACGAGCGGAAGGCCCCCCGAGCTCACGAGCTTGTAGAAGAGGAACGGCGCGAACAGGTACATCGCGCCGATCGAGAGGTCGATCTCCCCCAGGATCATGACGAAGACCTCGCCCGCCGCGAGTATCGCGAACGGCGCGAAGTACGGGAGCAGCGTCTTGAAGTTGGCGCCCGTGAAGAAACTGCTCGTGTTCAGCGAGAAGTAGATCGCGGTGACGAGCGCGACGACGATGATGCTGCCCTCGCGGAGCGAGATGACGCGCTCGAGCACCTTGCGGCCGCCCGGGAGGGACCAGCGCCGCTGCGCCGGCCCCTCCTGTCCCGTGGAGGGCCCGCTCGTGGAGCCTTGCGTCACGCCCGCCACGATCGCCTCTCGAACAGCGCTCGTCGCTAGGCGACGACCGTGACCGCCGAGGACGTGCCCTCGTAACGGGTTTTCGTTTTCAGGTACGGCCCGATCGTTTCTTTGGTGACGAACTTCAGGCCCGTGTTGGCTTCGAAGAGGCCCGTCAGCGTGCCTGAGACCTTGTACAGGAACAGCTCAAGAACCGGCAGGAACCCCTGCAGGTAGGGCTGCTGGTCGATCGTGAATTCCAGGTTTCCTTCAGAGAGCAGTTTCTGGGTGTTTTCCGTGAGGTCGAAGCCACCGGACTTGACGCCTTTGGCGCCCAGGCCCAGCTTCTGCACGACTTTTGCGAGGCTTTCCGTGCTGCCGCCATCGACGGCGTACCCGCCTTTCGTGTTCTTGTGTCCCACGAAATAGGCTTCGATCGTCGAGAGCTCGCCCGGCACGGCGGCGCCCGTCGCCACCGTGTGCGCCGTTATCGGCTTGCCCGAGGATTTGATCGCCTTTTCCGCGCCTTCGATCCGCGGCTGCAGGTTCGCCGATCCGGGAGTCGCGATGAACAGCGCCACTTCTCCCGAGCCGACGTCGGCGACGATCCGTTCACCCATCTTTTCGCCCGCGAGTTTCAGGTCCTGGCCGATGTAGGCGAGCCGTGCGTTCCCAGGCGCGTCGGCGTTGTAGGACAGAACCGGGATGCCGGCCTTGATCGCCGCTTCGGTCGGCGCGTTGAACGCGTGCAGATCGATCAGCGCGACCGCGATCCCGTCCGCGCCGCTCGTGACGGCGCTGTTCATCGCGTTGACCATCTGGTTGACGTTGCTGGTTTCCGATCCGGTCCACTGATAGGAGCAACCGAGCAGCTTGCAGGCATCCGCCGCGCCGTACTGCGTAGGCGTGAAGAACGGGTTGGTCGTGACGTGGTTGACGAAAACGAATTTGTAGTTCTTGTGCGACCCGAAGACGCTCGAGGAGCCGCCGCTGCTCGACGCGCTGCTTCCGCACGCGGCGAGGATCGTGCTCACGGACCCCGCCGCGGCGCCGGTGAGGGCCGTCCGGCGAAGGAACGCTCGCCTGTTGAATCCCGGGCGATCGACCTCGGACCGATCGAGATGCTCCAGACGCTCCAGCGCGTCGTAGGCCTGGTCGGTGTCTGCCATTTCCCACTCCTCCTATCCGCCTGTTGAAAAAGGCTGGCCGCTGCAGGTGCGGCAATGCACACTACCTTCTCGCTAAATGGAACCGGAGTCAACCGCTGGGCGCGCGCAAATTCCGGAGAATCAAGTTCGAAGCGGGCGGCGGTCCGCCGCGCTTCTCCCTATACCCTCGGAATCATGGCCCGAAAACGACCAGCTCCCGGGGCGAGCGGACACGACGGCGGCGAGGCTTCCGAGGGCCGCCCGGACCAGGACGCCGAGAAGCGCGAGCGGTTCGGCCCTCTCGCCGTCGAGCGCCACGTCAAAGACGACGGACGTGCGCTGATCCTCTACACCGATTGCGAGGGCGGGCCGTGACGGAGCTGCGCTTCAACGAGCTGCGGGGCGAGCAGGTGGACTACGCAATCCACCGGCAGGAGCGCACCTTCCTGCCCTCGCGCGAGCATTGCCCGCTCGACCCCACCCTTCCGGGCAGGCCCCCGACGGAGATCCCGTTCCCGTCGTTCGAGATCGCCGTCTTCGAGAACCGCTTTCCCGCCTTCACCCCGCCCCACGGCGCGGCGGAGGTGGTCGTCTACACGCCAGACCACGAGGGCTCCTTCGCGACGCTCACACCGCGGCGGGCGGAGGACCTCATGTGGGTCTGGCGCCACCGCTACCTCGAGCTCGGCGCACGCGCGGACGTCGACTACGTGTTCATCTTCGAGAACCGCGGCGTCGAGGTCGGCGTCACGCTGCACCACCCGCACGGCCAGATCTACGGCTACCCGTTCATCCCCCCCGTCCCGATGCTGGAGCTGGCCGCCGACGAGCGCCTCGGGGGATGCGCGCCGTGCTCGCTGCTCGCCGACGAGCTGCGCGACGGCCGGCGCATCGTCTACGAGAGTCCGGCGCTCGTCGCCTACGTACCGTTCGCCGCCCGGTGGGCCTATGAAGTCCACCTCGTCATGCGCGAGCATCGGCCCAGCCTCGCCGCCTGCGAGCCGCAGGAGCTGGGCGAGCTCGCCGCTGCGCTGCAGACCCTCGTGCGTGGCTACGACGCGCTCTTCGACCGGCCGTTTCCCTATGTGATGGCAGTCCACCAGGCGCCCACCGCGGGGTGGAGCCCCGCCACGGCCGAGGGGCGCGGCGAGCTCGGGGCGGGGCACCTGCACGCCGAGTTCTATCCGCCGCTGCGAACGGCTGACAAGCTCAAGTACCTGGCCGGCTCCGAGCAGGGCGCCGGCGCCTTCATCTCCGACACCCTGCCGGAGGAGTCTGCCGCCGTCCTGCGCGAGACGATCGTCCGTGCCGGGTGAGCGCACGCGCGCCTTCGCCCCCGGCCGCGTCAACCTGATCGGCGAGCACACCGACTACAACCAGGGCCTTGCGCTGCCGTTCGCGATCGCCGAGGGCGTCACGGTCGACGCACGCGAGCGGACGCCAGGACCCGACGGAGCCGAGCGCGTCGAGGCCCACGCCGTCGAGCTTCGCGAGTACGACGAGTTCGAGCTCGCGGCTCCGGCGCCGGCCACCGGATGGCGCGCCTTCGTGCGCGGAACGGTCGCCGAGCTCGCTCGCGCGGGCTTCCCGCTCACGCCGGCCGTGCTCGAGATCAGCGGCGATGTTCCGCTCGGCGCCGGCCTCTCCTCCTCGGCGGCGCTCGAGGTAGCGCTGTCCCTCGCGCTCTTGGGCCTCGGCGCGCACGGCGTCGGGGGCGTGCCGCGCACGGACGCCCAGAAGGTCGAGCTCGCGCGGCTGTGCGCACGCGTGGAGAGCGACTGGGTGGGAGCGCAGACCGGGCTGCTCGACCAGCTTGCGTCGCTGTTCGGCGCCGCCGACACCGCTCTGTGCATCGACTTCCGCAGCCTCGAGGTGCAGCGGGTGAGCCTCGGCCTCGGCGCCTGGCGCCTCGCGGTGCTCGACTCGGGCGAGCGTCACTCCCACGCGAGCTCCGGATACAACGAGCGCCGCGCCGAGTGCGCCGCCGCCAGTGAGCTGCTGGGCGTCGCGTCGCTGCGCGACGCCGATCACGAGGCGGCGCTCAGCCTGCCCGAGCCGCTCAGACGGCGCGCCCTGCACGTGCTGAGCGAGAACGAGCGCGTGCGGGAGTCGGTCACCGCCCTGCGCGCCGATGACCTGCAGGCGGTCGGAGGCCTGCTGAACGCCTCCCACGCGAGCCTGCGCGACTGCTTCGAGGTCTCCACGCCGACCGTCGAGCGAGCCGTCGAGAGGCTGCTCGGGGCAGGCGCGGCCGGGGCACGACTGATGGGTGGCGGCTTCGGAGGCAGCGTGCTGGGGCTGTTCGCCCCCGGCGTCCCCCTACCCGGCGGGGCGCGCGAGGTCCGACCGGGCCCCGGCGCCCACCTGACCGGCGATCGGTAGGCAGGCGCGGCTACAGCCGCGCCGCGACGAGCGCACACGCGGTCAGCACGATCGCCAGCGACATGGCGGCGAGCGCGCCGTCGAGAGGGCCCAGCAGGACCGCCCGCGAGAGCTCCCGGACGCTCCCGTCTGCGAGCGTCTGCTCTCCCTCGACCGAGCGCGTGCGCCGGCGAAGCTCGCGCGCCGGCGAGCTCAGGCGCCGCTGGGCGACGCTCATCACGAGGCAGCCCGCGCCGACGAGCACGCCGGCCGGCGCGATCCGCTCGGCGTTCACGAAGTAGCCGGTCAGCGCCGGAAAGGCTCCCCATCCGAGCGCGAACCAGAGGTCGCCGTGGAGGCGCCCGCCGAGCAGCTCGAGGTTGTAGGCGGGAAGGAACAGCGCCCCCGCGAGCACGAAGGGCGCCAGCCAGACCGTCACCGTGAGGATCCCCGCGATGCCGATCGCCAGCGCGCCCAGCAGGCTGATCGCGGCCATCGCGATCAGCGTCCGGTCGGAGAAGCCGGTGCGCAGCGGGCGATCGTTCAGCTCGTCGAGCGCGTGCGCGGCGACCCCGACCGCGAGCGCGAATGCCGCGAGTGCCCACAGCAGCCGGTCGGCGTAGAGCCGCGGCGCTGCGGCCGCGCCGAGGGCGACGTAGCTGAGGTGCCAGGCGGTATAAGGGGGATGAAGAAGCGTCAGCAGATCGCCGAGCCGTCCGTGGCCGAGCGCGTAGAACGCCGGACGATCGGTGCTCCCGTGCATCTGCGCGGTCAACCGTCCGCGACGCCACCCGGCGGCGGCCCCCCGCCGGTCCTCCGCGCCGACATGACGATCCCGCCGCCGAGGCTCATGCGGCGCACCTGCACGTCTTCGAGTCCCGCCCACTGCCAGTAATCGACGATCCGCTCCAGTGGATGACGCTCGTAGAAACCGCGGATGCTCGGACCGAGGAAGCGTCCGACCTCGCGCCACTCGCGCGAGAAGAGACCGCCCAGCAACGGCAGCCCGACGGCCGTGTAGAGCCGCCAGGCGGCTCGGGCCGGCCGCCACGGCGGTACGCCGAACTCCAGCGAGGCCATGCGGCCCCCCGGCCGCAGCACGCGCGCGAGCTCGCCGATCGTCGCCCGCGGATCCTCCACGTAGCGCAGCAGGTAGGTGAAGCTGAGCGCGTCGAAGCTCGCATCGGGAAACGGCAGCGCCTCCGCCTCCCCCTCGATCAGCCGCACCCGCTCGCTGTCGTGCTGCGCGAAGCGCTCCCGAGCGGCGGACAGCATCTGGGCGCTCTGGTCGACCCCGACGACGGTGCAGGATGCACGCGAGAGCAGCTCTGCGGCGACCAGGCCGGTGCCCGTGGCCACGTCGAGCACCCGCTCGCCGGCAGTCGGGGAGATCTCGTCCACGAGCGCCCGCCGCCAGCGGGGGTCCTGCCAGAAGCTGAGCGCGGCGGAGAGCTCGTCGTAGCGGCGAGGTAGACCGCTGAACAGCTCGAGCGCCTCGCGCTTGCGTGCGGACCGCTGGTCAGCGCAAGCAACGCCCGCAGCCTCGCTGGATCGGAAGGAGCTCATCCCGGAGACGTGAAGGCTATCCCTCTGCCGATCCGCGCACCTCAGGCCGCGGCGGCGGCCGGGAATCGGCCAGGCGCTAAAAGCTAGGGCGCGGCGTCGCGCAGCGCGAGGCGGCTGGGCAACGCGGCTCGCGCGCTCGCGCGTGTTTCGCTCTCCCGGGACACGCGCAGACGGATGACGGTCCGCGTCCCGCCTCCGTCCTCCACCATGATCTCGTGCTCGTTGGCCGACTCTCTGACGCTGATCGCTCGCGGCGCGGCGACGAAGTAGCGGAGCAGCGGCTGGCCGGGTTGGGATCCCCCGACCCCAACCTCGAGCACGTCACGAACCGGGTCATAGGCGAGCGTCCGCAGCGGACGCGCGGCGCCCAGGCCGAGCTGGGCGCCGCGCGATACGCCGACGGACACCACCAGGCCGTCGCCCCCGGATATCACTCCCTTGAGGTACGGCCCCCATTCCGTGGGGTCCAGGCGGAGCTGGCGAGTGGCTTTGTCGGGTGTCCGTCGCATGAGGAGCATCGCTGCAGGAGCACTATCGCCGGGCGCGGCGCGCGCCGCCAGCCAATTCTGGAGGCGCGGATGTCCAGAATTGGACGCCCGCCGCGAGGCTAGGCGGCGCGGTCGCGCAGGGCGTCGAGATCGCGCACGAGGAGCCTTCCACGCTCGGTCTCGAGCCAGCCGAGCTCGCGCAGCGCGTGAAGCGCGTTGGCGACGCCGGCCCGCGACGCGCCGGTCCACGCAGCGAGGTCCTCGTGCGAGAGCGGCGAGGCGACGACGACGGAGCCCTCCGACGGCTCGCCGTAGCGGTCGGCGAGCTCGACGATCCGCGCGGCAAGCCGACCCAGCGTGTCCGAGCCGGTGAACTGCGCCCGCTTGACCGTCGTCTCACGAAAGCGGCGCGCCGCGATCTCGAGGAGCACGGTCGCGATCCGGGGGGTCGTCTCGAGATGGTGGCGGAATGCGCTGCCCTGCACGACGATCGCCTCGACCGGCTCGAGCGCCGTGACGGTCGCGATGCGAGGCTGGCCGTCGATGAACGCCAGCTCTCCGAGAACGTCGCCCGGGTCCCTGACGCTGAGCAGCAGCTCGCGGCCCTCCTCGTCGACCTGAGTCACCTTGACGCGACCCGCGAGCAGGAGCATCACGCGGATGTCGGGCTCGTGCTGGAACATGAGCACCGATCCCCCGGGAAAGCTGAAGCGTCCGCCCAGCCTGACGAGCGCATCTCGCTCGCTCTCGCTCAGCATCGCCAGGAACGTGCCCGGCAGCAGACCGCCCGGACGCTCGCCTGTGACCTCCGTGGGCACGTCGCGAGCGTAACGCGTCGTGGCCCGCGTGTGTGAGATATACGAAACGACTCCAAAGGTTTGGCTGGCGGGCCGGTCAAGTGGCGGCGGCCGACGGCGCGGATCCCGCGGCCGGTGAGATACTCACCGAGTGACGTATAACGCCGACCTTGCACCGTCGCTGTACGTTCCGGGGGCCGACCGTTACGAGGCGATGCCATACCGCCGCTGCGGACGCAGCGGCCTGCGGCTTCCGGCGATCTCCCTGGGCATGTGGCAGAACTTCGGCGACGACCACCCCCTGGCCAACAGCCGCGCGATGGTGCGCCGCGCCTTCGACCTCGGGATCACCCACTTCGACCTCGCCAACAACTACGGTCCCCCCTACGGCAGCGCCGAGATCAACTTCGGCCGCATCTTCGCCGAGGACCTCCGGCCCTACCGCGACGAGCTGATCGTCTCGACCAAGGCGGGCTACGACATGTGGCCCGGCCCCTACGGCGAGTGGGGCTCGCGCAAGTACCTCCTGGCGAGCCTCGATCAGAGTCTCAAGCGGATGGGCCTCGACCACGTGGACATCTTCTACTCCCACCGATTCGATCCCGAGACCCCGCTCGAGGAGACGATGGGTGCGCTCGACACCGCCGTGCGCCAGGGGAAGGCTCGCTACGCGGGAATCTCCTCCTACGGCGCCGAACGCACCGAAGAAGCGGCACGCATCCTGCGCGACCTCGGCACCCCGCTGCTCATCCACCAGCCCTCCTACTCGATGCTGAACCGCTGGATCGAGGACGGGCTGCTCGACGTACTCCAGCGCGAGGGCGTCGGCGCGATCGTCTTCTCACCGCTCGCGCAGGGCCTGCTGACCGACCGGTACCTCGAGGGCATCCAGGATGACTCGCGGGTACGCAGCGGCAACTACTTCTCGGCCGACCTGATCAGCGAGGAGAACCTCTCCCGCGTCCGCGCCCTCAACGAGATCGCCGCCCGGCGCGGTCAGTCGCTGGCGCAGCTCGCCATCGCCTGGGTCCTGCGCGACGCGCGCGTCACCTCTGCCCTGATCGGCGCGAGCAGCGTTCGCCAGCTCGAGCAGAACGTCGCGGCGCTCCAGCGGCTCGACTTCGACGCTCAAGAACTCGAGGAGATCGACCGCTACGCGCAGGAGGGCGGGATCAACCTCTGGGCCGCGTCGAGCAACGCCTGAGCGGCGTGGCTCGCGAGATCCCGATCGAGGGGAGGACCATCCGGCTCGGCCAGCTGCTCAAGCTCGCCGGAGTCATCGACAGCGGCAGCGAAGCGAAGTCGCTGCTCACCGGCGAGCCCGTGTCGGTCAACGGCGAGCCCGAGTCGCGACGCGGGCGTCAGCTGACGGCCGGCGATCGCGTCCGCGTGGTCGATCAGGAGCTGGTGATCGTCTCCAACCCGAGATAGCGCACGAGCGCGCGCGCGTCGGCCCGCAGCGCCGCCGACTGAGAGGCCGTGAGCGCCTGAAGGGGCATCAGCGAGACCTCGGCGCCGGAGAGCCGCCAGGTCGCCACGGCTCGCCCGTGGACGAGCGCGAACGGCCGAAACAGCCCGTTGACCGTTACCAGCCCCCGATGGCCTCCGAGCAGCGGCTCTCGCGAGCGCCACCCGAGCAGCACGGGATCGAACGCTCCGAGCAGCCGCGGTGGCGGCAGCTTCGCCGCCGGCTGGCGGCGCAAGAGGTCGAGCAGGCCGTCCGGTCGCTGCTCGAGCTCGTGGGCGATCGCGCGGAGCCCCGCGCGAGCGTCTCGGAGGCCCAGGCCCGACCACCTCGCCAGATCGCGGTCGTCAGCCGGTCCGTGACCGGCGAGGTACCTGCGTGCGAGCTCCGCCAGGGCGCGGTCTCGATCGAAGCGAGGACCGCCTTGCAGCCAGTCGCTCACGAGGACATGGGCCTGCTCGTTTCCGATCATCGGCCCGCGCACGATCAGGCCCCTGAGGCTCGCGAGCATCAGGAGATGGATGAGCGCCTGGCCCTCCGTGCGGATCCCGCCCGCGTCGAGGGCTTGCCGCAGCTGTGCGCGGGTCGCCGGACCCTGCTTGGCGAGCGTGCGCTTGATCACCGCCACCCCTCGCTCCGCCGCGCGCGGTGTCACGCCCTCCTGCGCGAGGCGCCGGGCGTTCGCCGTGCGCAGCGGCGGGGTCGTGAGCGCGTGAAGCCACGCATAGTCCTCGCTGCCGATCAGATGCAGCGTGCCGCGGTTCAGCCACGTGATCAGCAGTGAGCGCTCGTCGGTGAGCGCCCGGTCCACCTCCGCCGAGCTCGCGGTCGAGCTGCGGGCGCGGATCGCGAGCCTTGCGCCGCGAGGATCCTGCGCCTGGATCGCGAGCAGCCGCCGCGTCACCTCCACGGGATCCTCGGCAGGCGCACCGGCGAGCAGCTGCGCGGTGAGTCGCTCGGCGATCATGCCGCCGCGGCTGTGCCCCCCAGCTCGAATGCCTCTGCCAGCAGCTCGTAGGAGCGCCGGCGGGCCTGGTGGTCGTAGGTGATGCTCACGACGATCGCCTCCTCGGCGCCGTAGAGCTCGACGACCTGCTCGAGCTCGGCCCTGACGGTGGCGGGCGATCCGATCACGGCCCGGCGCTCGGAGGGCTGCTGCCCGCCGGTGCGGTCGTCGGCCGCGAGAAACGCGAGCGCCTCCTCGGGCGGGGGAACGGCGATCGGCTGCCCCCGACGCAGCATCGTGAACGTCATCCGGGCGCTGGCGGCCAGCCGCCGGGCCTGCTCGTCGCTGTCCGCGCAGATGACCCACACCGCGACGGCGGTGCGTGGCGCCAGACCGGCGTGTTCGTGTTCGGCGAACCGCTCCCGATACAGCGAGGCGATCTCGGCTCCGCGTGGGTTGATGAAGTCTGCGAAGGCGTAGGGCAGACCGAGCTCGGCGGCCCACAGCGCGCTCTGGTGCGATGACCCCAGCAGCCAAGGCTCCGGAACATTCGGCAGCCCGGGCAGCGTCCTTGCCAGGCGCGCGAACGGATGGTCGCCCGGCAGGCGGTCATACAGGTATCCGAGCAGCTCGACGAGCTGCTCCGGGAAGTCGTCGGGGACCGCCTGACGGCGGTCGCGCTGGAGCGCGAACGCAGTCAGCGGATCGGTTCCGGCGGCGCGGCCGAGGGCCAGGTCGATGCGTCCGGGGAACAGGCCGGCGAGCAGGCTGAAGGTCTCGGCGACCTTCAGCGGGCTGTAGTGCGGCAGCATCACGCCTCCGCTGCCAACCCGGATGTCCCTCGTGGCGGCGGCGATCGGACCGATCAGCGCCTCGGGACTCGGCCCCGCCAGCATCGGGCCGCCGTGATGCTCGGCGACCCAGTAGCGGTGATAGCCGAGCCGGTCGGCAAGGCGCGCGAGATCGAGCGTGTTCTGCAGCGCCTGCGCACCGGAGGATCCCTGCGAGACGGGCGACTGGTCGAGAACGGACAGGCGCAGGGACGAGGTCATCCTCACACGCTATCCGCGGCGAGTGCTCCTCACGTCCGGGACGCGGGGAAGCGAGCGGCCCTGCAGCCAGCCGCGCCGGTACGCTGACGGGCGATGAGCGACAGCGTCCAGGAGCCCGAGCCGCCCTACCACCTGCTGCTCGAGCCAGACGAGGTCCGCGTGACGGCCGGCGCGCTGCGGCTTCTCGACGCGGACGAGGCGCATGAGCCCGAGATCCACAGGCTCATCCGGGAGGTCCTCGCCGGGCTCGACGAGCTTCCCGACGCGCGCGGAATCCTCACCGTTGCGCTCGCACCGCAACAGATGAAGATCACGCACACGGCGGTGAAACTGCTGCTCAACGACACCGCGCGCGAGCAGGCGGCAGAGCGCGAGATCCTCTGGGCGATCCTGGAGAAGCTCCCGGACGAGCACACCATGCGCGCAATCCAGATCCAGTAGCGGGCGCCGACGATCTCAACGTGAGGATGGCGGCCGGGCACTGAGCCCCGCCCGCGCGTTCTCAGCCAGCAGCTCGGCGACCTCGGTGTCGCTCGTCGGGCGGAAGTCGGCGTACCAGGCACCCACCGCCCAGAGATCCGGCGGCACCTCCACGCAGACGACGGCATCGGCGGCCTCGGCGAGCATCCTGACCGACTCACGCGAGGCGACCGGAGCGGCGAGGATCACACGGGCCGCGCCGCGCTTGCGCAGTGAGCCGACCGCCGCCAGCGCAGAGCGACCGGTCGCGAGGCCGTCGTCGACGGCGATCACGGTGCGGTCGACGACGTCGACCGGGTCCAGGGAGCCGCGGTAGCGGCGCACACGCTCCTCGAGCTCCCGGTCGGCGCGCGCGATCAGCGCGTCGAGCTCGGGGCCCGAGAGGTCCGCCGCGCGCCCGACCCGGCGGCCGAGCACGCGCACGCCCCCCTCGGCGACGGCGCCGATCGCGTACTCCGAGTTCTGCGGGGCTCCGATCTTGCGGACGACCACGACGTCAAGCGGAGCGCCGAGGGCGCTCGCGACCTCCGCGGCCACGGCGACGCCACCGCGCGGCAGCCCGACGACCACCGGCTGCTCGCGGGCGTAGGGCTCGAGCAGCAGCGCGAGGCGTCGCCCCGCGTCGTGACGGTCACTGAAGCGAACCCCTCGACCGCGCGCCGGCCGCGTCTCCCCTGAGGAGCCGTCCCTCCGATCCGCGGCGCCGTCCTCGGGCCGCTCGCCGAGCATGCCAGAGACTCTAGCTCCGGCCTACCATTCTCCGCTGGCGGGGCAGGCGCCTTTTTCTTTCGGCGAGCAGGTTCGCTTGACTTCGCCGGCGCCCGTGCGTTCAATCTTGTACTTGTCGGTGGAGGGAAGCGCTTCCGATTCGATCACGTAGCCGCCTTCCGTGGCTTCGGCCTTCCCCAGCTTGGCGATGCTCGAGTCTTTGAGCGTCGGCTCGAGCGACTGCAGTTCGGACACGCTGACGCCGGCGTACAGCCCTCCGTGGTCTGTGGCATAGGTCTCGACGGCCGTCTCCGCTGCTCGCACCTGCGTCTTGGCTGAGGCGTCCTGTGCTTTGTTTCGCTGCTGCAGGAACGACGGTACGGCGATCGCGGCGAGGATCCCGAGGATCAGCACGACGATCAGAAGCTCGATCAGGGTGAAGCCGTCGCTGGTCCTCGAACGCTGATGGAGTCGGTTGAACATGTGAGCCCCTTGAACGTGCTGACGCCGCATGGCGACCCACCCAACCATCGGCACGCGCGTCCGGATCGTTAACGATCGCGGGGCTCGACGGACGCCTTGTCCCGGGCCATCCGATGCCCCCTCGGGCAGGTTCGCTCAGTGCCTGGGAGCCCGTTCTGGCCGAGTACGAGACGTTGGCGTCGTCGCGCTACGGGTCTGCCGCGAATGCTGCCCTGCCCGGGACGTCGCCGAGGCCGACGAGCCTGTGCAGCGATCCGCGCATCTTCTTGAGGTAGCCGTCCAGAAACGCGATCGTGACGCGCTCGACGAGTGAGAGCTGGGGCTCCTCGCGGGTGTACGGGGGCAGATGTTCGGCGCCGAGCAGCCGAAGCAGGAACTTGGGCTGGCGCGCGGCTTTGAAGAACTGGTAGGTGAACCGCGGTTCGTTGATCGTGTCAGCCGTGCCCTGGATCGCAAGCAGCGCGGGCTCCCCGCGATGGAACCCGTAGCCGCCCACACCGGACATCTCGGAGCCCGCCATGACGACGGCGGCGTCGACCCGCGGGTCGCGGTAGCGGCGGCTGAAGGCAGTCGCGAGAGCGGTGACGCCACCGTCGGACTGGCCGGCGACCGCGATCCGGGACGGGTCGATCAGGCGCGAGAGGCCACCGCCCGGAGTGCTGCTAGCGGCGATCAGGCTCGAGATCACGAAGCTCATGTCGGTCGGCTGGTTGACGAGATCAGACTCATCCGGTCCTCCGGGTGCATTCGCGTTGGCCAGCGGGAACACGGGCGCCGCGACGACATAGCCGGCGCGCACCCAGCTGTCGAGCAGATGACCGTAGAGCCGTGGGGTCACGGCGAAACCGTGTCCGAAGACGACCAGCGGAAATGGGCCGGCTGCCGCCGGCGCATCGAGCAGGTCGCCTCCGCGCGGCGGTCCGGGCGCGGGGTAGCGGACGTAGGTCTCGAGCGGCCGCGCCTCGGTCCGCCCTCCGGGCAGACGGATCGTCCGGCTCGTGTCCACGAGCCGCAGGATGCGGACGCCGACCGCGAAGGAGGGCGGCTTCGACGGCGCCGCGGCAGCTGGCGGCGTCACCGGTTGCGGCGCTGCCGTTGATGCTTCCTGGCCGCCGGTCGCGCGGGCGCCAGCCGACGGTGTCGCCCCGGTGCTCGCGGCGCGAGAGGATGGAGCGCGGGCCGCGCCGGCGGGGGTCGCGAGGCAGGCCAGCGCCAGCAGGGCGAGCGCCGACGCCCCCGATAGCCCCCGTCGTGACCTCAGGTCGCTCGCGGTCCTCCGGGGCACCGCGTCATCGTCCCAGACCGTCCCGCCGGCAACGGCACGTTCGGGGGCGCGGTGCGAATCCGCGGCTCAGTCGTTCGCAGTCACGGTCTCGAGGATCTCGGCGAACTTCTCGCGCGCGGCCAGGCGGCGGGTCGGCACGTGTTCGCTCGGCACCTCCTCGGGCGGCGGCGAATAGCCGCGCAGGATCTGGCGGGCGACCGACTGGCGGTGCACCTCGTCGGGGCCGTCGTACAGTCGCCACGCCCTTGCGAAGCGATACATGGCCTCGAGCGGAAGGTCGGTCGAGTAGCCGAGCGCGCCGTGCGCCTGGACGGCACGGTCGATCACGTCGTGGAGCACCCCTGCGCCGTAGAACTTGATCAGCGAGATCTCCTTGCGCGCCGCGGCGACGCCCTGCGTGTCCATCACCCAGGCTGCGTGAAGCGTCAACAGCCGGGCCGCGTGCATCTCCGCTTCCGAGTCGGCGATCCAGTTCTGCACGGTCTCGTGCTGGCCGAGCACGCTGCCGTGCGCGACCCGGTAGGTGGCGCGCTCGCAGAGCATGTCGAAGGCTCTCCTGGCGACGCCGAGCCAGCGCATGCAGTGGTGGATCCGGCCGGGGTACAGCCGTTGTTGGGAGATGAGGAACCCCTCGCCCTCCGAGCCCAGACGGTTGGCAGCGGGAACGCGCACGTCGTCATAGACGATCTCGGCGTGCCCTCCGAGCTTGCCGAACTCCTCCTGGGGATGCTCCATCGTGGGGACATCGCGCAGGATGTTCACGCCGGGCGTGTCGGTCGGGACGAGGAACATCGTCGCGCGCTGGTGCGGACGCGCCTGCGGGTCGGTGACCGCCATCACGATCAGGAAATCGGCGATCGAGCCGTTTGAGGAGAACCACTTGCGCCCGGAGATCACGTAGTCCTCGCCATCGCGCACCGCACGGGTCTGAAGCTGCGTCGGGTCGCTCCCGGCCGTGTTGGGCTCGGTCATCGAGAACGCGGACTTCAGGTCGCCCGCCAGCAGCGGGTGCAGGAAACGGTCCTTCTGTTCCTCGGTCCCGGCGATCGCGAGGATCTCGGAGTTGCCGGAGTCGGGCGCCTGGCAACCGAACGCGTTGGGCGCGAACGGAGAGCTGCCGAGAACCTCGTGCATCAGCCCGAGCTTGAGCTGGCCGAAACCCTGGCCGCCGAGCTCGGGGTCGAGGTGCGCGGCCCACAGCCCGCGCTGCTTGACCCGCTCCTGGAGCGGTGCGTAGATCCGGTCGAGCGCCGCCTGGTCGAGCTCTCCAACAATCGTCTCGAGGGGCCAGATCTCGGCTCGCACGAACTCCCGCATCCAGTCGAGTTGCTCCTGAAACTCCGGCTCCGTCGAGAAATCCCACGACATGGCAGACCTCCGATCCGCGCTTCGTTTGGAGCCGGAAGTGTATAAGGCAGCCGTTTTATTTGTCAAGGCATTTGATACGATCGTGTCAATGAGCCCCCGTCCCGACACGAGGGATCGCCTGATCACCGCGGCGGAGGAGCTGTTCGCGGCCAATGGGATCGAGGCCGTGAGCTTGCGCGAGATCGTGCGCGCCTCGGGGGCGCGCAACACAGCAGCGCTTCAGTACCACTTCGGCGACCGGGCAGGCCTCGTTCAGGCGGTCCTCGAGAAGCACCATCTCGACGTCGACACGCGCAGGCACGCGATGCTCGACGCCTACGAAGCGGTTGGGGAGACCGATCTGCACGCGCTCGCCCGCGCGCTCGTCCAGCCGCTGGCCGCCAAGCTCGGCGACGGCGACGGCGGCCCCGAGTACGTCCAGATCCTCGCCGAGCTCATGAACCGCCCGCGGCCCGCGCTCGACCCGGCGACGTTCGACGATCCCAAGGACAGCATGTTCCGCTGGCGCGCCCTCGTGGAGCCGCTGCTCTCGCAGGACGCGTTGCGCTTGCACCGACGGTTCGTCGCGTTGCGCTTCGCGACAGTCGAGCTCGCTCGGCGCGCCGACGGCGGTCCTCACACCGACGACCGCCTGTTCGTCAGCCACCTCGTCGACCTGGTCGCCGCGATCCTCGCCGCACCGCCGTCCGCTCAGACGCTGCGGCTGAAGGCCGAACGCGACGGCGTGGTCGCGGACTCGGGCGAGATCGCCGTCGTCGCGCGCCCGCTGCGGGCGTCGAGCGCCTGAGAGACGTCGCGCGCACAGTGGATCGTTCAAGCACCCGGCGGGTAATGCCGAGAAGATGCGCATGAGGGCCGCGAGCCCCAAGAGCAAGCCCATCCTGGCCGCGATCGGTGCGTTCGTTGGGCTGCTCGCCGCAGCGGCAGCGATCAGCGGTTGCGGCGTGTCGGCGACGCTCGACCCGGTCGCGCGGGCCGCGCTCCTCAGCAGCGAGCAGGCTGGTGCCAGGGTGGCTTTGAAGGTCCAACTCACCTCGTCGCTGCTCCCGGGCGCCTTCACGATCACCGCCGACGGATACGTCGACGAGCCACACCGTGCCGCGCAGATGAGCATGAACCTCTCCGGGATCCCGGGCGCGTCGGCGCTGGCGGGCGAAGGCGGCAAGATCGAGGTGATCCTGCGCTATCCCACCGTCTACATGAACATGCCGTTCCTCGCCGGCAAGCTGCCCGAAGGAAAGACGTGGATCAAGCTCGACCTCAGCAAGGCGGCGAAGGCAGCCGGGATCGACCTGTCCCAGCTCTCCTCTCTGAACCAGACCGACCCGACCCAATACCTCGCATATCTGCGCGCGAGCTCAGGGCACGTCACGGCGGTCGGCAGCGAATCGCTGTTCGGCGTACCGACAACGCGCTATCACACCACCCTGCAGCTGAGCCACATGCTCGACCAGCTCCCCGACGCTCAGCGAGCTTCGGCCAAGGCGCTCCTGGAAAAGCTCGGCAGCGCCGGCGCGGTCCCGGTGGACGCCTGGGTCGACAAGCAGGGCAGGCTGCGCCAAATGCAGATGTCGGTCGCGGCCTCCCTACCCGCTGGCTCGCCGGCAGCGAGTGGCGCCGTGAACGGCACGGTGACTGTCGACTTCCTCAGCTACGGACCGGTGCCGCCGATCGTCGCACCGCCGGCGAGCCAGACCTTCGACGCGACCGCTCTCGCCGGCGCCGGACTCTCAGGCGCGCGGCCCGGCGGCTGACGCTCCTCGCGCCGCCGGCGCCAGGCGTTTCATCCGGCGGTCACGAAGTCCAGGAGTGCTTGGTTGACCACCTCGGGGTGGGTCCAGGCGATGTTGTGCGGACCACCCTCCACGGGCACGACCTTGACGCCTTTGATCATGTCTTTCAGCCGCGCGGCGGTCACCTCGAACGGCAGGATCCGGTCCTTGGTCCCGTGCACCACCAGCATCGGGATATCGATCTTCGGCAGATCCTCGCGAAAGTCGGTCAGCCACGTGTCCACGCACGCGTAGCTGGCATACGGGCCGGCCGTCGCGGCGAGGTTGAAGCTCGCCTGCCACGCCTGGTCTGAGATCCGCTCCGGCGCAAGTTCGTCGACGTTGTAGAAGTTGTCGAAGAATTCCTTGAGGTACGCGTAGCGGTCCTTGACGATCGACGCCTTCAGGCCGTCGAAGACCGACGCGTCCACGCCCTGCGGGTTGTCGTCGGTCTTCAACAGAAACGGTGGCAGCGCCCCCATCAGCACGGCCACCGGAACCCGCCCCGAACCGTATTTCCCGAGGTAGCGAGTCACCTCGCCGGTGCCCATCGAGAAGCCCACGAGCACCACCTCGTCCAGCGCGAGATGGTCAAGCAGCGCGTTCAGGTCGTCTGTGAACGTGTCGTAGTCAAAGCCCACGGTCGGCTGGCTGGAGCGACCGAACCCGCGGCGGTCATAGCTGATCACTCGGAAGCCCGCCCCCAACAGGACCCGCTCCTGGCGCTCCCACGAGTTGCCGTCGAGCGGATAGCCGTGGATCAAGACGATCGGCCGGCCGCTGCCGTGATCCTCGTAGTGAATCTCGATCGGAGCACTGTTCTCTGTCCCTACCTTGATGCGCGGCATAAGTCCTCCAGTCCTGGTCTGGGCGGGCCGCGAGGCGCCACGGCCACAGTGTTGGTGGCAGGGAGGCAGGAAGCGATCCGCACGGCGGACCCGCCGTCCGAGCACGGGCTGGGTCGCGGCTGTCGGCCGCCCGCGGTCCACGCCATCGATCCCCTGACATCCCGCCCGTGGGTGCCACCTCCCCGGCTTGGAGCTTCCACGAGTGAGGTCCATGCTACGCCGACGAAGTCCGACGCAGCGAGCGCCGAGAACGAAGCGTCGAGTGCACCCTCAACGACGAAGGCCACCTCTCGGTGGCCTTCGCTCTCAGTCGGCCGGTTTGCAGGGCTCTTGCAAGTCCTACGCCCTGGTCGGCCTCGATAGCGGGGGCGGGATTCGAACCCGCGACCTTCGGGTTATGAGCCCGACGAGCTACCAGACTGCTCCACCCCGCGTCGTACCTTAGGTTTTAGCACTTTCGCGGGGTTTCGGCCAGCCTTCGCCGACTCAGAACGCGACCGGGTTGCCGTCGCGGAAGAAGCCTCCGGAGGGGCCGTCATCGGGCAGGGTCGCAAGCCAGACGATCCCCGTGGCGCCGTCCTCCACGGACTTGGTCGCTCCCATCGGGCCGCCCATGTCGGTGTTCACGAAGCCGGGGCAGGCCGAGTTCACGAGCACGCCGCTTCCGGCGAGCTCGGTCGACAGGATGCGGGTCATCGCGTTGAGCGCCGCCTTGGACACGCGGTATCCCGGGGACCAGCCGCCCATCTCCGCCACTCCTCCCATCCCGCTCGACACGTTGACGATCCGCGGGTGCGGGCTCGCGCGAAGCAACTCGAGAAGCTCCACGGTCAGGCGATAGGCGCCGTAGAAGTTCGTCTCGAGCGCTCGCTGAATCGCCGCGAAGTCGGGGGCGAGTCCCGAGACGCCGAAGTCGCTGCCGATGCCCGCGTTGTTGACGAGCACGTCGAGGCGTCCCGGGTCCGCGCGAACCCGCTCGGCGGCCGCCGCGATGCTCTGCGGATCGGACACGTCGAGCGTCAGCGGCCTCACGGTCGCGCCCGTGCTCTGCGTGAGCTCCTCGGCAGCCGCCCGCGACTTCTCGCCGTCGCGCCCGCTCACGAGGACCTCGTAGCCCCGCTCGGCGAGCTGGCGCGCGACCTCCCGCCCGATCCCCCGGTTGGCACCCGTTACGAGAGCCACCCCGCCTTCGCTGCGCTCGCTCATGCTGCTCCTTTCCGATCGTCGCCGCACACGTCAGCAGCCACAGCTCTAGCATCTCGCGCGTGCGCGTGGCGGTCGTGGACATCGGGACCAACTCGACGCGGCTGCTGATCGCCGACGTCGACCCGGAGTCCGGCGGCGTCGAGGAGCTCGTCAGGCGCTCACAGGTCACGCGCCTGGGCGAGGGCGTCGACGCCCACGGCTCGCTCTCCGAGACGGCCGTCGAGCGGGTGTTCGCGACGCTCGCGGAATACCGCGAGCAGATCGACGCTCATGACTGCGAGGCCAACCTGGCGGTCCTGACCTCGGCGGTGCGCGACGCATCCAACGGCGCCGAGTTCGCACAGCGCGTCCGCGACGGGTTCGGGCTCGACGCGCGCGTTCTGAGTGGTGATGAAGAGGCGCAGCTCACGTTCCTCGGCGCGATGTCCGGTCGCCCGGCCCCCGAGGAGCCGACCGTCGTGATCGACATCGGCGGGGGCTCCACCGAGTTCGTCATCGGCCGCGGCCGCGCCGCGGGCTTCCACGTCTCGCTGCCCGTGGGCGTGGTGCGCATGAGCGAGCGTCACATCGCCTCCGACCCGCCCGAGCCCGAGGAGCTGCAGAGGCTCGCATCCGACGTGCGCGAGACGCTCGAGCGCGGGCTCCCGCGCAAGGAGCGCGCGGCGGTGCGGAGCGGGATCGCCGTGGCCGGCACGGCCACCTCCGCCGCCGCGATCGACCAGGAGCTCGAGCCCTACGACCCGGAGCGCGTCCACGGCTACGTGCTGACGCTCGCGACCGTCGAGATGCTGCTCGCCCGCCTCGCCGCCATGGCCGAAGAGCAGCGCCGCGAGGTCGTAGGACTCGACCCGGCCCGGGCGCCCACGATCGTCGCCGGGATGGTCGTGCTCAGCGAGGCACTGAGGGCCTTCGAGCTCAAGCGAGTGGAGGTCTCAGAGCACGACATCCTCCACGGCGGCGCGCTGCGCCTCGCCCGCGCCGGCTGAGCTGCGCCCCGGCCGCAGGCGACCTCCGCTGGCCGCCGCGCGACGGCCGCCTCAGGCGAGGTTCGACCTGCGCGGATAGACGACCGAGGGATCGGTGAGGACGTTGACCAGCGCCGGGGTCCCTGCCGAGAGCGCCCGCTCGAGCGCTCCCGCGAGCTGCTCGGGGCGCTCGACGAGCTCACCGTGGCAGCCGAGCGCCTCCACGACCTGGTCATAGCGTGTGCCGGGGCGCAGGTCGGCGGCGACCGAGTAGCCGTAGAGGAACTCCATCGGGTGCTTCTCGAGCGCCCAGATGCCGTTGTTGCCCATCACCCCCACGACGTTCACCCCGTGTCTCGACAAGGTGTCGTACTCCATCCCCGCGAAGCCGAAGGCGCCGTCGCCGAGCAGGAGCACCACCTGGCGCTCGGGTCGCGCGAGCTTCGCCGCGAGCGCGTAGCCGGGCCCCGCACCGAGGCATCCGAACGGCCCCGGGTCAAGCCAGCAGCCCGGCTCGAAGCTGTCGACGACGCGTCCGGCGTAGGAGACGAAGTCGCCGCCGTCGCCGACGACGATCGCGTCGCGGTCGAGGACCTTCGCGAGCTCGGCATAGAGGCGCATCGGATGAAGCGGCGCGCGGTCGTCCTCGAGCTCCGCACGCTCGGCCTCCCGCTTGGAGCTCTCACTTGCGCGCAGATCGGCGATCCAGGCCTCGCTCGCCAGCGCCCGGCCGCCCGCGGCAGCGCGAAGGCCGGCGAGCGTCGAGCCGAGCTCGCCGTAGCACTCGGCCGCCACCGCACGCGGGTGGCGGCGCTCGGGCTCGGCGACGTCCACGACGACGATCTCGGTGTCCTCGCCGAACGACGCGCCGAAGCCGAGCCGGAAGTCCATCGGCACGCCCACCACGAGGGCGACGTCTGCGCCCTTGAGGCCGTCCGAGCGGGCGCGGGAGAAGTACAGCTCGTGGTCGGCGGGCACGCATCCCCGCGCGAGCCCGTTGAGGAAGACCGGGATGCGAAGCGTCTCGGCGAGCTCGAGCAGGGCCTGCTCGCCCCGCCCCCAGTAGAGGTCAGTGCCCGCCATGATCACCGGCCTCTCCGCGCCCTCCAGCAGCTCGCCCGCGCGTTCGATCGCTGACGCGTCCGCACCCGCCGCCGCGGCGACGGCGGCGGAGTGGCCCTCGGTCTCGTCCTCGGGAGCCTCCATGAAGACGTAGTCGAGCGGGAAGTCCACGAACGCAGGCCCGAAGTGCGGCGCCAGCGCCGCGGCGAACGCCTCGTCGAGCAGACCCTGGATCTCGCCCGTGCTCTCGGGCGTGGCGGCCAGCTTGGTGAGCGGGCGCATGAACGGCACGTGGTCGATCTCCTGGAGCGACCCCTGTCCCCAGCGCATCGCGGGCGCGCGACCACCGAGGACGATGAGCGGCGAGTGGTTCGCCTGCGCCGCCGCGACCGCGCTGATCCCGTTCGTGACTCCCGGACCGGCCGTCAACGCGCAGACGCCCGGCTCGCGCGTCACCTTGGACCAGCCCTCCGCCGCGAACGCCGCGGTCGACTCGTGGCGCACGTCCACGATCTCGATGCCCTCCTCGCGACAGCCGTCGTAGATCGAGAAGAGATGGCCGCCGGAGAGGGTGAAGAGCTTGCTGACGCCATGTGCGGCGAGCCGCCGCGCGACCAGCCTGCCGCCGTGGAAGGTAGCCGTCTCCTGGGCGCTCTCGGTCGACACCGAGCGCGACTCTATCTGCTGGGCGCCACCGTGACGCCGGGCGGCGGATGCCGGCGGGCGTCAGGTGCCCGGGGCGGGATTCGAACCCGCAGGCCCTTGCGAGCGGCGGATTTTAAGTCCGCTGACTTTGCCAATTTGTCTACCCGGGCTGCGCGATCGTAGCGCCAGCAGGGCCGAAAATAGGGCTCGCAACCATGCTGGCGGCTCGCAACTTCAGCGTTGGTACGGTGTCTATGGACCTTAAGGAGGGTAGAGACGGGTCAATGGAGGCCTCCGCACTAACACGTTCGAGGAGCACGCCGGCCCTGCGCGGTCCGTCTCCCCTGTTGCGCCTTCAGTCAGACGAGCGTCTGATCGCGTTGACCCGCCGCGGTCAGCCCGCGGCCTTCGAGGTGCTGTGCGCGCGCTACCAGTCACGGCTGCTGTCCTTCTGCCGGCACCTGCTTGCCTCACGGGAGGATGCCGAGGACGTGCTGCAGGAGGTCTTCGCCGCCGCCTACAACGCGGTGCTCGCCGATGACCGCACGATCAACGTCCGTCCGTGGCTCTATCGGATCGCCCGCAACCGTTCGCTGAACCACCTCCGCCGGGCGTCGGCGATCGGCGTGGACTCGATGGACATCCACTTCGCAGACCACGGGCTCTCGACCGGCGACCGCGTGATCCGACGCGAGAGCTTCCGCGAGCTGATCGCAGACGTCCACGAGCTGCCCGAGACCCAGCGCACCGCGCTGCTGCTGCGTGAGATCGACGCGCTCTCCTACGAGCAGATCGCCGACGCGATGGAGACCACGGTCCCCTCGGTGAAGTCGCTACTCGTGCGAGCGCGCATCTCGCTGGCCGAGGCGGCGGAGGCGCGCAAGCTCAACTGCGAGGAGGTGCGACTCGAGCTGGGCGAAGCCGCCGAGGGCCTGTCGAAGCTGAGCACGCCCGCGCGGCGCCACGTTCGCGGCTGCGAACGCTGCGGCCTCTTCAAGAAGCAGCTCAAGCACAACAACCGCGCACTAGCCGCGATCTTCCCGGTCGGCCCGCTGGTGCTGTTCCACAAGCTGCTGCTCGCCAAGCTCGGGTCCGCGAGTGGCGCACACGTCGCAGGTGGCGCAGGAGCGTCCGTCAGTGCAGGAGCCGGCGCCACGGTGGGAGCCGGGGCGGCCACCGGCGCAGGAGCGGCCGCCACCGGAGCAGGGCTCACCGGCGGCCTACTCACCGCGGGTGCCGGTGCCCTCGCGACGAAGACCGTCGCGGGCCTGGCCGCCGCGGCGATCGTCACCGCCGGCGCAGTCGCCGTCGAGCGCCCGAGCCCGCGTCACCCCCATCGCGCCGTGGCGGCCGCGGCGCCGATCCCGATCGCGCGCGAGGCAGAACCGGTGATAGTCCGTCAGATCTCCCAGCCGCTGAGCTCCGATCAACACGCGCTCGCCGCCAGAGGCGCCGGCCACCGCGCACATCCGGTCCTGAAGCCGGCCAAGCACCCCCTGGCCACGGCGGCGGCGCCCGCCGTCCCGCCCGTGGCAGTAACCGCCGCGCCGGTCACGCCGGCCGCCTCCGCGACCAAACCCGTGCCGGCCAAACAGCCACCCGCCCCGACCACCGAGGTCACCTCGGAAACGACTCAGCTTCCCCCATCGGCGACCGTCCAGCCTCCCCCGCCCCCCGCAAAACCCGAACCGGCCACGACCACCGAAACGACGCCCTCCCCTCCGCCGGCCAACCTTCCGACCGCCGAACCCGTGCCCCCGCCTCCAAGCTCGAGCCCGCCGCCCTCCGCCGGGAAGGGAAAGCCGGAAACGGGCGGCACGCCGGCCGCTCCCGAAGCCGAGCCCGGCGCCGCCCAGGCCGAAGCTCCACCCGCTGGCGGCTGAGCCCACCGGCGGCCTGCCGGTCAGCCGAAGGAGAACGTCTTCAGCGGACGCAGCAGGACACCCGTCGAGGCGACTTCCAGCGGCGAGTCGACCTGCGAGTTCGCCGTCGGCGAGGTGAGCATCACGATCTCGACTCCCTCGCGCGCGCCCGCCCTTTCGGGAAGCAGGAGCACGTCGCGCCCGTACATCGTGTGTCCCTCGACGGTCGCCGTGTAGAGGACGTGGTAGGCGGGGACGCCGTTGACGCGGGTCTTGCCCTCCCCGCGCAGCACGAAGTCGGGGTCGCGCCGCGCCAGCAAGCGGATGTGATCGGAGGCATACAACGGGAGCTCCCCTGACAGTTCACCCGAGTAGGGCGGCAGGGTCAGGGGCTCCACGGCGTAGGAGTCCTCGAGGATCCCGTTCGGGCGGCGGCGTTGCACCTTCACGTAGCCGCCGGGGTCCGGCGCCACCTTCCACAGGCTCCTGTACGCGAAGCTGAACGGCACGCTGCCTTCGTGCGAGAAGGTCGCGTTCTCGAGCGTCAGCGCGACGCCCACCACCAGCGCCGACAGGACGATCGCCGAGACGATCACCGCGGCCCGCGCCGGACGCGAGGCGGCCCGCCAACGCGGCGAGAGCAGGCGGCCGAGCGTGGGCCCGTAACCCGGCTTCATCGGTACGGCCGGCATCGCGATCAGGCGATCATTCCCCGATCGAGAAGAGCGCCTCGAGGTCGTGGCGCGAGTACGCCGCGAAGGCCACGAGCGTCTGGGTCCGGGCGACGCCGGGGATCGACCCGATCCCCATCGTCACGACGTCGGCGAGCTGCTCATGGTCGGGGACGCGCACGATCGCCACGAAGTCCCACTCGCCCGTGACCGAGTAGGCCTCGGCGACGCCGTCGATGTCCGCGAGCGCGCCGCCGAGGGTGGACATGGCGTCGCGCTCGGCCTCGATCAGCACAACGGCGTTGGTCATCGTCATCGCGCGATCATCATGACGCCTACAGTGCGGGTGCGTCCTCACGGCGCAGCGCCAGACCGAAGAGCAGCCCGATCCCCGCCCCCGTGACGCCGGCGAGCCAGCTGGCCTCAGGATAGGCGTAGGGAAGCGCAAGCAGCAACGCTGCGATCGCAGCGGCTCCCAGCAGGTCGCCCTCGTAGTAGTCGCGCCTGCGGGCGGCCAGCAGATCCGGCGCGGCCCACGCCATCACCAGGGCGAGCGCTCCCGCGTTGCCCCCGCTGACAACGGGGAACGCATAGACCGCTGTCGCCACCAGCGCGCCGACAGAGCCCGCGCCGATGAACAGCACGAGCGCCACTAGCGGGCCGTGCCTGCGCTCGACGAGCCAGCCGAAGATGCCGATCGCGGCGATCGTGACGAATGCGTACAGGCCGTTGATGTAGGCGAACTGGCTCGTGAAGATCTTCCACCAGTGACCGTGCAGCGGGCCGATGATCGCCATTTCGATATAGGCCCGGGCTTCGGCGTGCCATACGATCCAGGAGGCGATGCTCGCGGCTACGATCGCGAGCGTGGCGTAGGGGCGGGCATATGCCCAGCGGTCATAGCCGGAGGCGAGTCCCCGTCGGCGGACCGCCAGCGGACTGGCCTTCAGACGGCCGAAGATCTGCCGCCGTGGCGAGCGGGGGCCGCCCCCGCTGCGAGCGCGCGGCAGTTTCGGCGCCCGGCGGCGGAGCCTGTGGCCGCAGTACGGGCACTCAGTTATGTAGGGGCTGACCTCGGATCCGCACTGCTTGCAGACCACGAACAGATCGGCGCCGGAGGACATGCTGTCCCATTCTAAGGACCTCCCGACCCCGGCTCGCACGCCTCTGGAATACTCAAGCCCATGACCGTCGGCTACGACCAGAAGCTCTACATACTCGCCTTTGACCACCGCGGCTCGTTCCAGACGAAGTTCTTCGGAATCGAGGGCGAGCCCGACCCCGAGCAGACGGCGATCATCGCCGACGCGAAGCACCTCATCTTCGAGGGCCTGCTGCAGGCCGTCGGCGCGGGAGCCGACCCGTCGGTCACGGGAGTGCTCGTCGACGAGCAGTTCGGCTCGACCGTGCCATTCGAGGCGCGCGAGCGCGGCCTGAAGCTCGCGATGCCCGTCGAGCGCTCGGGACAGACGATGTTCGACTTCCAGTACGGCGACGACTTCGCCGCGCACATCGAACGCTTCGAGCCCGATTTCTCGAAGGTCCTCGTTCGCTACAACCCCGAGGGCGACAGGGCCGATAACCGGGAGCAGCTCGCGAAGCTCAAGCGGCTCAGCGACTGGCTCCTGGCGCACGAGCCGAAGTTCCTCTTCGAGCTGCTCGTACCCGCCGAGGATTCGCAGCTCGAGTCGGTCGGCGGAGACGTCGAACGCTACGACGCCGAGTTGCGCCCCGAGTTGATGCTCCGCGCGATCGCCGAGATCCAGGACGCCGGCATCGAGGTCGACGTCTGGAAGATCGAGGGCGTGGACCGGCGCTCGGATTGCGAGATGCTCGTCGCGCAGGCGCGGACGGGGGGCCGCGACCAGGTCGCGTGCGTCGTTCTCGGTCGCGGTGCGGACGAGGCGAAGGTCGATCACTGGTTGACGCAGGCAGCCCCCGTCGAGGGCTTCATCGGCTTCGCGATCGGTCGCTCGATCTGGTGGGACCCGCTGAAGGCCTACGTCGACGGGAAGATCGAGCGGGCGGCGGGCGCGCGGCGGATCGCCGAGAGGTATCTGCACTTCGTCTCCGTATACGAGCGCGCCAAGGCGCCCGTGGCGTCCTAGGCCCCGCCGCCGAGGTAAACCAGATGAAGATGCGTCAGAGCCTCGCCGACTGGGAGCGGGCCTTCGCCCGCGAGGCGTCGCTGGACCGGCGGCGGCGCGACTCCCTGCGGCGCACGGCCGAGCAGCGCACCCGCAAGCGTCAGGTGGAGCGGCGCCACAAGCGCGGTTCGGTTCGCTTCATGGTTCTGGTCATGACGCTGATCCTGACCGCGGCGATCGTGACCGTGGCGATGTTCCGCACGCTTTACCTGCTGCTCGGCTAGCAGCGGCCGCGCCGGCGTGGCGGCCCTAGGAGTCGCCGAGCTTTTCCAGCGACTCGCGAACCTCCGGCGAGTGGCCGTCGTCGTCCGCGGTGACGGCGTCGTCCTCGCGGTGGATCTCGATATAGATCTCCTTGCGGAAGACCGGGATTCGCTGCGGAGCCTGGATCCCGATGCGCACCTTCTCGCCCATGACCGACAGCACCGAGACCTCGATATCGTCCCCAATCATGATGCTCTGGTTGGACTTGCGGGTCAGAACCAGCATTTCGGTGCCTTCCTATTTGCCAACACGGCGACCGGCGTCTCCCCTCCAAGACGCCTATCGACCAAGCATAGTCCCACGGTCGGGGGAAAGCCATGCTGATCTCATATTTGAAAGGAGCGGCGATCTTCGATTCCGCCAACGTCCGGAAAACCGCGCGTTGAACGGCCCGGCCTCCCGCCGGCCGGCTTGCGGCCCGGCCCACGCTTTGCGCTAGTCTCCCGGACCGTCGATGCCTCGGAAATCGCTGCGCCCGCACCTCAATCAGATCCGTGCCTGGGTTCGCCAGGGGAGGACTGACGCCTGGATCGCCCACCAGCTCGAGGTCTCGGTCCGCGACATCGAGCAGTTCAAGCGGACGAACGACCTCGCCGGGGACGACGTGCAGCCGGAGGGCTCGATCACCCCCGAGTACCCCGAGGAGATCGACCTCCGAGCCGAGGACGACGCGCTCATCGCCGCCGAGCTCGAAGCGGCCGAAATCGCCGCCGACAGAGCGCGCGCCGAAGCGGAGGAGAACGGCGAGGAGCCAGAGGAGCCGGAGGAGACCGCGTCCCCCGGGCGCCGTCGCAGCCGGCGCGGTGGACGCTCCAGACGCGGCTCGGCCCGGAGCGCCGAGGTCCTCGAGGGGACCTTCGACCACGGCGAGGAGGGGTACGGCCTGTGGCTGGACCCCGCCGTCCAGGACAATCCGATCTACGCCGAGCACTGGGCCGGCCACCGCTCCGTCGAGGTCGCGATCGAAGAGGACAGGATCGTCATCCGCCGGATCGGCGACGACGACTGATCGCACGCGGCGCGGCGCCGTGCCGCTCCGGCTGACCGAACACGCGCGGGGCGCGCGAGCGTCCCTGCGGCGGCTGGGCTAGGCCTCCGAGAGCGCCCGCCGTCCTCCGGCGTAGTCGGCCGCCTCACGCAGGTAGCGCGCGAACGCGGCGTCGACGACGAGGCCCTCCTCCCACGCCCACGGATCGTCCGGCGCCGTCCGCATCGCGATCGGCAGACACCACGCCGTTCCCCGCTCGTAGAGCTCGACGAGCTCCTGCGAGGAGAAGCGCCCGCCCAGCCTGCGCCGCAGCTCCTCGACGAGCGCACCGACGACCCGCTCAAGCAGCGCCCGCCGCTCGGCAGGCGCCTCTCTGACCCGCCGCTCGCCATGCCTCCACTGGAAGATCGCGTTCTCGAAGGACACTGCCCGCGAGGCTAGCAGCGGGCGTGTGGCCAGCCGCCGGGACCGATCAGTTGGCCGGCAGCCCGGTCACGACGTAGGGCTGCTCGCCCTTCTTCATCATCCCCAACTGCCGCGCCTCGCCTTCGACCGTGCTCTGCCTGGCGAGGGTTTCGTGCTGGCGCGCCAGCGTCGCGTGTTCGCGTTCAAGGGTCGCGACCGTGGCCTTGTCGTGGCTTGACTGGCGCCAGCTTGAGAACATGTGCACGCCCGCGCTCAGGTAGAGGTAGAGCAGCGCGACCAGGACGCACAGCATCGCCAGCCGCCCGACGCGGTCCCAGCGGACCCGGGCCCGCGGGCGTCCGAGGGCGCTGCGCGCGGGGCGCGCGGACCGCACGGCGCGGGGCCGCTGGGCTCCGGGGCGGGCCCGGACGGTTCGGGGAGTCGAGGTCGCGGGCATGCTCTCACCGCATTCGTGCCCGGCGGGCAACCTCCTCCCGGGCGCGGTAGGTCGCGCCAGTTGGCGAGTTCGGGGCTAGGCGCGAGCGAACGCCGCGCGTCCGCCGAACCGCGCCCGGTCGCCGAGCTGCTCCTCGATGCGCAGCAGCCGGTTGTACTTGGCCACCCTGTCCGACCGCGAAGGCGCGCCCGTCTTGATCTGACCGCAGCCGGTGGCGACCGCCAGGTCGGCGATGGTCACATCCTCGGTCTCTCCCGAGCGATGGCTCATGACCGCGGCATAGCCGGCGTCGCGGGCCATCGCGATCGCCTCGAGCGTCTCGGTCAGCGTCCCGATCTGGTTCACCTTGATCAGGATCGCGTTCCCGACGCCCATCTCGATGCCGCGCCGCAGGCGCTCGGTGTTGGTCACGAACAGGTCGTCGCCGACGAGTTGCACGCGCGAGCCGACACGCTCGGTGAGGGTCCTCCAGCCGTCCCAGTCCTCCTCCGCCATGCCGTCCTCGATCGACACGATCGGATAGCGCTCGCACATCTCGGCCCAGTAGTCGGCCAGCTCCCCGGCGTCGAGGGTGCGCCCCTCGTGCTCGAGCACGTAGCGGCCGTCGCGGAAGATCTCGCTGGTCGCGGGGTCGAGCGCGACCCAGACCTGCTCGCCCGGGGTGTATCCGGCAGCCTCGATGCCGGCGATCAGCATCTGCAGCGCCTGCTCGTTTGAGGCGAGGTCGGGCGCGAACCCACCCTCGTCCCCGACGGCGGTGCTGAGGCCGCGCTCGTGCAGCGTGCGCTTCAGCGCGTGGAAGACCTCGGTGCCGATCTGCAGGCACTCGGAGAAGCTGGCCGCGCCGCTCGGCACCACCATGAACTCCTGGAAGTCGACCTTGTTGTCGGCATGGGCGCCGCCGTTGAGGACGTTCATCATCGGCACCGGCAGCAGGTCGGCGGAGTCGCCGCCGAGGTAGCGCCAGAGCTCGAGACCCTCCTCGGCCGCCTGGGCGTGGGCGGCGGCGAGCGACACGCCGAGGATCGCGTTCGCGCCCAGCCGCGACTTGTTGGGCGTCCCGTCGAGCTCGATCAGCGCGCGGTCCAACGCCTCCTGATCGGCGGCGTCGATGCCGGCGACGGCCGCGGCGATCTCGCCGTCGACATTCGCGACCGCGCGGGTGACGCCCTTGCCCTGCCACGCCTCGCCGCCGTCCCGAAGCTCGGTCGCCTCGAACTCCCCGGTCGAGGCACCGGAGGGCACCGCCGCGCGGCCGCGGGCGCCCGAGCGCAGCTGAACGTCAACCTCAACGGTTGGATTGCCGCGGCTGTCGAGGATCTGGCGGGCGTGAACTCGCTCGATCTCGCTCATCGTGGCGCGAGCTCCGAGGCTAGGGAGCGCCGGTCGTCGTCGTGCTCGTCTTCGGTTCCTTGAACTGCTTGCAGTCTTTGATGACGTAGCCCGAGAGGCAGTCGGTCTTCGCTTTCCACTTCGTGCGGAATTCTTTTACGAACTTGCTGAGCGACGTCTGCGACTGCGACGCCGTCAGCTGCGCTTTGATGGACGCTTCAGCCTGAGCGAGCGTCTGCTGGCTGCCCGGCGTCACGCTCTTGACCCTGTAGACGTAGAAGCCGAACGGTGTTTTGAGCGGACCGCCGAGCACGTTCGGGGTAGCCGAGAACAGGGCTTCGTCGAGGGCTTTCTCCTGCTGGCCTTTGATCACTTCGCTGAGCAGGCCGCCCGACGCCTTGCTCGTCGGATCGATCGATGTCGACTTGGCGACGCTCGCAAAGCTCTTCCCAGATTCGACTTCCTGCTTGGCCTTCTTGGCCGCGGCTTCGGTCTTGGTGAGAATGATTTCGACGCTTCGCTTTTCGGACTGCCCGAACCGCTGCTTGTTTTCGTTGTAGTACTTTTCGATTTCGGATTTCGTGACAGCGTGTTTCTTTTTGGCGATCTTTTCCTGGATTTTCGAGGAGAGCATGTTCAGCTTCACTCGCAGCAGGAGATCCGACGTCGTCTGGCCCGTCGAGACCAGGAATTTTTCATATTCGGCGACCCGCGGGAACTGCTGGGACTTGATTTTTTCGAACTGTTTGTGGACTTCCTTGTCGGACACTTTCACGCCGAGGTCGCCGGCTTCGCCAAGCACCCAGTTGGACGAGATCAGGAAGCCCAGCACCTGCTGCTGCAGCTGCTTGTACTGCTGTTCGCACTGCGACTTCAGCTGTGCTGTGGTGGGCGCCGTCTGACCTTTGGCGGGCGCAGGGGTCGTGGCCTGAAGGTGGGCGATGCAGGCCTTGTAGTCAGGCGGTTCGGGAACCGCGGGCTTGCTGATCGCTCCCTGGGCCGGCGAGTTGGCGGTCGCGGCGACCTGCATCCAGTGGTTGAACGATTCTTTGGTGACGGGCGTGCTGCCGACCTGCACCACGGCGTTGCCGGGGATGCCGCCGCACGCGGCGAGGCCGACGAGCGCAAATAAAACGGCGCACAGCGCCGTGATGAAGCGGAACGTCCTGGTCATCGACGGCGGTACAATAGCGGAACTGCTCGGAGGACGCGCAGGTTCCGTCTCACGCCGCCTCCCGCATGATCGCCAGCAGGACGTCAGCCGCGTGCACGACTTTGGGGAACCGCTCGATTCCGTCCCTTGGAACGCGTAGCGACACCTGCGAGCGGCCCGACTCGTACAGGGCTTCGGGCAGCTCCTCGCGCAACCGCTTGGCACGACGCGAGTCGAGCTCGATCGGAACCACCGCCAGACGATCGCCGCGGAAGCTGACCGTCTGCGCTCCGGCCTGTCCGAACTTGATCCGTGCCCGCTGCAGCGCGAACAGGTTCTCGAGCGGCTCGGGCAGCTCCCCGAAGCGGTCCTCGAGCTCCTCGCGCAGGCCTTCGACGTCGGCCACCTCCATCGCGGTCGCCAGCCGTCGGTGGACGTCGATCTTCGCCTGCTCGTAGGGGATGTAGTCCGCGGGAACGTAGGCGTCCACGTTGACGTCGAGCCGCACCGGCTCGGGCAGCTCGCCGTCGCGCTCGGGCTCGGCTGCGCGCACGGCTTCGTCGAGCATCTGCATGTAGAGCTCGAAGCCGAGCGCGGCGACATGTCCCGACTGCTCGTCGCCCAGGAGGTTGCCGGCGCCGCGGATCTCGAGGTCACGCATCGCGATCTTGAAGCCGGCGCCCAGCTCTGTGTAGTCAGAGAGCGCCGCCAACCGCTGTGCAGCCTCGGGCGTCAGCGCGGCGGCCGAGTCGTACAGGAGGTAGGCATAGGCCCGCTCACGGCTCCGGCCCACCCGGCCGCGGATCTGGTAGAGCTGGGCGAGCCCGAACGTGTCGGCGTTCTCGACGATCAGCGTGTTCGACTGGGGGATGTCGATCCCCGACTCGATGATCGACGTGCAGACCAGCACGTCGGACCCGCCCCGCAGGTACTCCATCATCGCGTTCTCGAGCACGCCCTCGGCCATCTGCCCGTGGGCCACCGAGAAGCGCACCCCGGGGCACAGCGCACGCAGCCGCTCCGCCGTCTCCTCGATCGTCTCCACGCGGTTGTGCAGGAAGAAGGCCTGGCCGCCGCGCTCGTGCTCACGCATGATCGCCGTTCTAACGAGCTCCTCCTCGTACTCGCCGACGTAGGTCCTCACGGGCCTGCGACCCTCTGGGGGCGTCTCGATCACCGAGATGTCGCGCAGGCCGGCCAGCGACATCTGGAGGGTGCGCGGGATCGGCGTCGCCGACATCGAGATCACGTCGACCCGCAGCTTCAGCTGGCGCAGGAGCTCCTTCTGCTTGACCCCGAAGCGCTGCTCCTCATCGACGATCAGCAGGCCGAGATCCTTCGCGCGGACGTCGCGCGAGAGCACCCTGTGAGTCCCTATCAGGATGTCGACGCGCCCCTCGGCAAACCCCTTGATCGCGGCTTTCTGCTCGGCCGGGCTGCGGAAACGTGAGACGTGCTCGACCGTGAAGGGGTAGTCGGCGAGCCTCTCGGCGAACGTGCCGTAGTGCTGTTGGGCGAGGATCGTCGTGGGCACGAGCATCAGCACCTGCTTGCCCTCGCCCGCGGCCTTGAACGCCGCCCGCAGCGCGACCTCGGTCTTGCCGTAGCCGACGTCGCCGCAGATCAGCCGGTCCATCGGCCTGGGCGCCTCCATGTCGGCCTTGACGAGCTCGATCGCGTCCTGCTGATCGGCCGTCTCGGTGAACGGGAAGCGCTCCTCGAACTCGCGCTGCCAGTCCGTGTCGGGCTCGAAGGCGTGCCCCGTCCGCCTGCGCCGCTCGGCATAGAGGCTCAGCAGCTCGCCCGCGAGCTCCTGTGCGGCGCGGCGCGCCCGCGCCTTCATGGTGTCCCAGCGCGTGCCTCCGAGCTTGCTGAGCGGCGGATGCTCCCCGCCGGCGCCGACGTAGCGCGAGATCTTCGCGAGCTGGTCGGTGGGCACGAAGACGCGGTCGTCGCCCTGATATTCGAGGTACAGGTAGTCGCGCGTGACGTTCGCGACGGTGCGCGTCTCGAAGCCGGCGAAGCGTGCCACCCCATGGTCCTCGTGCACGACGATGTCGCCGGTGCGCAGCTCGGTGAAGGAGCGCAGCGCACCGCGACGGCGGCCGTCGGCGCGTCCCTCGCCACGGCCGGGCCGCTCGGCTCGGCGGCGGCGCAGCAGCCGGTGCTCGGGAAACACGGCGAGCTTGAGCTGGGGCGCCACGAACCCCTGTCTCAGCGAGGCGGCGGCGAACCGCAGCGAGGGCTCGAGCGGGTGGGTGGGCACCGATCCCACGTCGACGTCCTCGGCGAGCCAGGTGGCTTTCACGCGCGCCAGGTTGTACGCGGCGCGTTCGCCCTCCCCACGCCGCGGGAAGGCGACCACCGTGCGGTAGCCGGAGCGGACGAGCTTCTCGAGCTCGGGCTCCGCCTCGGCCAGCGTCCGCGCGGCCGTGTCGGCCGAGGATGCGCGCAGCTCGAGCTCCTGCCCGCTCGAGACCGCCGACAGCCAGATCCGCGCCCGTCGGCGCAGGCTCTCATCGATGCTCTCGGGGCTCACGTAGAGGTGCCTCGCGTCGTGCTCGCCGAACGCCGCCGACACGTCGGTCCAGTGGTCGCGGAGCGCCGGCGCGAGCTCCTCCTCGGCCGCGACGATCAACTCCGTCTGCTCGCCGACCAGATCCAAGAGCGCGCCGAAGCGCTCGACGGGCAGCAGGTCGGCGATGTCGGGGCGCTCGGCGCCCTCGCCGCCGGCCCCTGTCCCGAAGCTGCCGGTCGCGGCGGCGATCTCGGCCAGCTCCCGGTGCTCGGCCGCGAGCTCGGCGGCCGGGGCGATCTCGACCTCCTCGACGTCGCCGAGCGAGCGTTGCGTGAACGTGGAGAACCAGCGCAGCGATTCGATCTCGACGTCGAACATGTCGACGCGCACGGCGCGGTCCTCGGTCGCCGGGAAGACGTCGAGCAGGCCGCCGCGAAGCGCGAACTGCCCGCGCTCCTCGACCTGGTCGACGCGCTCGTAGCCCATGCTGACGAGCTCCGCCGCGCACTCGTCGAGGTCGAGCAGCTCCCCGACACGGAGTGTGAACGAGTGGGGCCGCAGCGAGGGATCGGGCACCTTCTCCGAGAGCGCGACCGCGCTGACGACCACCACCGGCGGCTCCTCGCCCGCGCTGGAGTCTGCGAGCAGGGCGTCGAGCGCGGCCAGGCGCAGGCCGACGAGATGCGGCGGCGGCGCCAGGTGGGACTCGTATGCCACGCCTCGAGAGGGGTAGTAGCGAACGCGGCGCGGCGCGAGCCACGCGCGGAGGTCGGCAGCCATGTCGCGCGCGGCGCGATCGTCGCCGACCACCACCATCGCCGGGCGCCCGCGGGCGCGCTCGTCGAACTCGGCAAGCGCCGCGATCGCGTAGGGCCGAAGCGAGGCCGATACGAAGGCGCTCCCGCCCTCACGCGCGAGCCTCGACAGCGCCTCGTCGCCGGCCCCGACGCCCAGGAGCGTGCGCAGCGCCGGGGCCTCGGGCGTCACCGGCCCGCTCCCGTCCCCGGGTCGGTCTCGCCACCGAGCACGACCCGCTCGACCTCCTCGCTCGCGCGCTCGATCAACGCGGCGACCTCCGCCTCGCTCTCGCGGAACCTTCCGAGCACCCACGCCGAGACGATCTCCGGGTCGGTCGAGTCGGGGCGTCCGACGCCGACGCGAACGCGCGCGAAGTCGGCGCCGCCGAGCTCGCGCCTCAGCGACTTGAGCCCGTTGTGGCCGGCGAGCCCGCCGCCCACTCGCGAGCGCACCTCGCCGAACGGCAGGTCGATCTCGTCATACACGACGAGCACCCGCTCGAGCGGCAGCTTGAAGGAGCCGCGAGCCGGGCCAACCGAGCGCCCCGAGTCGTTCATGTAGGTCTGCGGGCACAGAACAGCGACGTTAGGCCGCGGAGCCGCGGGGTCGACGCCGGGCGCCAGCGCGATGCGCCCCTGCGCGAGGCGTCCCCGGAAGCGGTCCTTTGCTCGCGGAAGGCCCCAGCGCTCCACGAGCGCCTCGGCGACCCGGAAGCCGACGTTGTGCCGCGTGTTCATGTGCTCGCGACCGGGATTTCCCAGTCCGACGATCAGCCAATCGACGGCGCCGCCGCCAAAGGGACGTCTCAGAAAGCCGCTACTCCTCGTCGGAGGAGCCCTCGGTGGGTGCCTCCTCGGCGTCGGCCTCGGCCGGTGCGCCCTCGCCCTCCTCGCCGACGAGCTCCGTCTCGGACTCGATTTCCTCGGCGACTTCCGCCTGCAGTTTCGGCGGCGACAGCGTCGCGACGACCGTCTCCTCGACCTCGTCGAGCAGCGTCACCTGACTGGGGACGGCAATTGCCGACAGCAGGATCGTCTCTCCGATCTGCATCTCGCCGACCTCGTGCACGATCGACTCAGGGATGTCGGTCGGGAGCGCTTCGACGTTGAGCTCGCGCGTGATCTGCTCGAG
>DASZIU010000078.1:0-4776 GCA_035948815.1 Solirubrobacteraceae bacterium
GACCGGGGCGCCGGCGTCGGGCTCCGCCGCACCCTCGAGCTGTGCGTCAGGCACTGGCGGCTCTGGTGTGACATCGCGGAGCGCTATGTCGAACCACCTCCAGTGAACGCTAGCCGAAGTCGAGAGTATCAAACGGTCTGCGCCACTCGACCCGGCTTTCCGCTATGCGGAACTCCCGCGGCGACCCGTCAACGCGTCGGCCTGACCACGCGCGAGCTCGCGAGGACTTTGCGCGAGGCACTGAGGGCGCGAAGCTGGAAGAACTTCGCCGTGGCCAGCTGTGCGGTCGTCTCGAAGCCCGACCTGGCCGCAGTGAGGACCGGCTTCAGGTGCGAGGCGCTCGATCCGCTCAGGATCTGCCAGAAGGCGACCGTCGTCGCCCCGTTCCAGCTGGCGAACGTTTCGACCGGAGCTCTGCACACGACCCCGTGTTTGCAGCGCAGGACAACGTTGCGCGCGAACCGAACCACCAGTTGCGGCCGTTCCGTTGGCTGCGCGGCCCACGGCTCGCGATAGACCCGGTAGCTGTTCTCGCCGGTCGGCAGCTGGGCGTCGTAGACGATGTGGCCGGCGGAGTCGAATTCCGTGAAGTTGGGAAGCCCGCCCCAGCCGACCATCCAGCCGCCGCCGGGAAGCGTCTGGGCATCTCCCTGGCTCGTGGTGATCAGTGGCCCCGAGGTGCGCACGAACTGAGCGGCGAGCGTCGCCGTCTTGGCCTGCGGATCGATCTTGATCACCTCGGCGCGCGACGGCGGCGTGATCGGAGGAAAGCCCTCGTCGTCGAACAGGCTGATCTCGCCGTTATGCATCCAGCGGGCGTCGTGCTGGTATGCGAACTGGACGCTCGGACCGAGCGTGAATGAGCTCTGCTTGCCCCCGAGCCTCCAGAGCACGGCCCCCGTACGACCGTCGAGGCTGTACAGCGCCCACGTGTTGCGAGCGGAGATCAGCAGGTTGCCGTGGGGGTCGACGTCGAGCGAGTTGATGTGGAAGTAGTCGTAGACACCAGCAGCGGCGCTCGGCGGCGGGGGTTTGGAGTAGGACTCGGTGATCGCCACGTGGTCGAGGCTGTGCCACTCCCACATCACGAGCCCGGTGTGGATGTCGACCTGCTGGATCACGCAGTCGATCGCCACGCCGCTGGACGGCCCTCCGACGGCGGAGAGGTTGGCGGCGACCGGGCTGTATGCGAAGACGTAGGCGGACCCGTGCGGGGTGAGCAGGAACTCGTGCTCGTCCATCGCCAGGCCGTTTCCGGCCCTGAGCACCGACATCGTCCTGTAGTTGGCGTCGGCGATCACGCCTTCGCCCAGTCCGTAACCGAACTGGATCGTTTTCCCCTGCCACCAGGTCAGGACGTTTCGCCCGCGATAGATCTGCGTGCGGAAGTCGGTCGCGTCGCCCGTCGGCAGGTGGTGGAACCAGACGAGGTTGCCCGCGTTGTCGAAGATCATGGGCCCGTACTGGCCCGGGCCGAAGGCGGGGGTCGCGAACACGTAACCGGGCGCGACGTTCGCGCCGGCAGCCTGATGCACGGTGACGACCGGCGGCTGCAGCGTGGGCTGGGTCTGGAAGCTCTGCACGTCCGTCGGTTTCCCCGGCACCGGCGGGAATTCGTTCAGCGACACCGCGGCCGGCACGGCGATGTTGAACGTCGAGGTGAGCAGCACTCGCGTCGCCTTGCTTGCTCGCCAGTAAGCGCGGACGGTCACGCGCTCGCCGGGGAAGAACGGCTTGCTCGGCACGAAGCTCGTGCCCGTGATCGAGGAGTAGCTGCGCAGCCGCCCGGCGTGCCGTCGGCTCTGGGATCCGACTACGGAGATCGGTCCGAGCTCGCTCGATCCCGCACCGAGGAAGCTGATCTGCGTCTGCGGCAGCGCCGTCGCGCTCCCCGGCAACGGGGAGATCGTGACGGCCGAAGCCGAGGCAGCAGGCGCCACGATGGCCGCGGTGAGCAGTGCGAGTACGGCTGAGCGCAGGCGGGTCTTCATCGTGGGCCTCTCCCGGGTGGCGGTGCGGTGGCGCGGCGCGCCGAGATGCTATTGCCTTGGACACCCGGACCGGCGAGGAAGTTGCGAGCCGACGCGCGCGAAGGCGCATGGTGCGGCGCAAATCTCTGGCCGCAGGCTAGAAGACCGGCGACTCGGTGTAGTCGCCGAAGACCTTCTGCAGCGACTCGACGATCTCCCCCTCGGTTGCGTGCGCCCGCGCGCACTCGAGCAGTGGCTCCATCAGGTTGCGGTCCGGGTGCTCGGCGTCCCCGCGCAGGGCAGCGAGCGTCCGCTCGACAGCCGCGCCGTCGCGCCGGCCGCGTGCAGCCTGCAGACGGCCGATCTGCTTGCGCTCGAGGTCGGGGTCGACTCGCAGCGTCGGGATCGCCTCTTCGTCGGCGGCCTCGAAGCGGTTGACGCCGACCACGATCCGCTCGCCGGCATCGATCTCCTGCTGCAGCGTGAAGGCGGCGTCGGCGATCTCGCGCTGCGGGTAGTTGCGCTTGACCGCCTCGACCATCCCCCCGAGCTCGTCGATCTTCGCGAAGTACTCGTACGCGCGGGCCTCCATCTCGTCGGTCAGCGCCTCGACGTAGTAGGAGCCGCCAAGCGGGTCGGCGGTGCTGGTCACGCCGGTCTCGGCCGCGATCACCTGCTGCGTGCGCAGGGCGATCGTGACGGCCTCCTCTGTCGGCAGCGCGAGCGCCTCGTCGTAGGAGTTGGTGTGCAGCGACTGCGTTCCGCCGAGCACGCCTGCGAGCGCCTCGATCGCCGTGCGGACGATGTTGTTCAGCGGCTGCTGGGCGGTGAGGCTGACGCCCGCCGTCTGGGTGTGGAAGCGCATCTGCCAGGAGCGCGGGTTGCGCGCGCCGAAGGTCTCGCGCATCTCCTTCGCCCAGATCCGTCGGGCCGCGCGGTACTTGGCGATCTCCTCGAAGAAGTCGATCTGGGCGTTGAAGAAGAAGGAGAGGCGCGGCGCGAAGTCATCGACGTCGAGGCCGCGCTCGACGGCCTGCTGGACATAGGTCAGGCCGTCCTTGAGCGTGAACGCGAGCTCCTGCTGGGCGGTCGAGCCGGCCTCGCGTATGTGGTAGCCGGAGATCGAGATCGGGTGCCAGCGGGGCATCCTGCGGGTGCACCACTCGATCATGTCGCCGCACAGGCGCATCGCCGGGTCGATCGGGAAGCACCACTCCTTCTGTGCGATGTACTCCTTGAGGATGTCCGCCTGGATCGTCCCCGACAGGTTCTCGGGCGCGGTCGGATGCGCCGGATCGGCTTCGGCGGCGACGACGTAGAACGCGAGCATGATCGCGGCGGGTGCGTTGATCGTCATCGACACCGAGACCTCGCCGAGATCGATGCCGGAGAAGAGCGTCTGCATGTCGTCGAGCGTGTCGACGGCGACTCCCTCGCGGCCCACCTCACCCAGCGAGCGGGAGTTGTCGGAGTCATGTCCCATCAACGACGGCATGTCGAAGGCGGTCGAGAGCCCGGTTTGGCCGTGCTCGATCAGGTAGTGGAAGCGCTCGTTCGTCTCCTCGCTCGTGCCGAAGCCCGCGAACTGGCGCATCGTCCAGAGCCGGCCGCGGTACATCGACTCGTAGATCCCGCGCGTGAACGGATACTCGCCCGGCCGTCCGATCGGATCCTCTGGGCCGCCGATGCCGGGCGGGAGGTCAGCGGGCGTGTACAGCTCGCGCACGGGCTCACCCGAGAGCGAGCGGAAGCTCGACTGGGTCGCGTCCGAGGACGGCTTCGCGGTGGCGGCCATGCCGCGCCCCATGCTACCCGCCGCGGTAGCCTCGGCCGACGTATGCGCAGTGAGCTCAGCCGGCTGGTCGGCGCCGAGCACGTGCTGGACGCGCCGCCCGGCTCCCCCTACAACCGCGACGCGACGGGGCGCCGGGGAGTGATCGGTCGCGCCGAGGCGGTCGTCCTTCCGGGCTCGGCCGAGGAGGTCGCCGCGGTCGTGCAGTGGTGCTACGCGCATGACGTGGCGATCGTTCCCCGCGGTGGCGGGACGGGTCTCACCGGAGGCGCGGTGGCGATGGAGGGCGGGATCGTGTGCTCGCTCGAGCGCCTGCGACGCGTCCGCGAGCTGGAGCCGGCCCTGTGGCGGATCTTCCCGGAGGCGGGCGTGACGACTCGTCACGTTCAGCGCCTGGCGCGCGAGAACGGGTTGTTCTTCGCGCCCGATCCGGGCGCCGCCGAGCAGTCGCAGATCGGCGGCAACGTCGCGACGAACGCGGGCGGCCCCCATGCGCTGAAGTACGGGGTCACGGGCGCTTGGGTCGCCGGCCTCGAGGCGGTCCTGGCCCCGGGTGAGCTCGTGCGTGTAGGCGGATGGGCCGGCAAGGACGTGGCCGGCTATGACCTCAAGAGCCTGTTGATCGGCTCCGAGGGCACGCTGGGGGTGATTACGGCGGTCATGCTCCGGTTGCTCCCCGCGCCCGAGGAGGCGCTGGCGTTGGTCGTCTTCCTGCGCACGCGCGAGGATGGCTGCCGGGCGATCGAAGAGGTGCTCGCGGCCGGGCACCGTCCGTCGGTGCTCGACTTCCTGGATGGGACGACGCTCGAGATCGCGGGCGGCGGGTATCCGAGCGGGCATGCGGGCGGCGTCCCGGGGGAGGCGGGGTTCGCACTGATCGTCGAGGTCGACGGTACGCGCGGCGAGGCGACGTCTCAACGAGACGGGCTTGGGGAGCTGCTCTCCGGGTCGGCCGTCTCCGTCGACGAACCGACGGACCGGGACGCGCTCTGGCGTTGGCGGGATGGGATCAAC
>DASZIU010000079.1:0-10030 GCA_035948815.1 Solirubrobacteraceae bacterium
TCTACCGTGACAGCAGCGAGCGCACGGCTGCCCTTGACGGATGGCTCTGGTATTACAACCATCACCGAAGACATTCAGCCCTCGGCCACAAGCCTCCCGTCGCCCGCCTCAACGAGCGAACCAACCTACTCGGGACTTACATCTAGTCGCCGTCGCTGCGGATCGTCGCGATCGGGGCGCCGGCCTGTATCGGCTCGCCCTCTGTGATCGGCAGCTCCACGATCGTGCCCGCCTTGTGCGCGGTGATCTCGTTCTCCATCTTCATCGCCTCGATGATGCAGAGCAGCTGGCCCTCCTCGACCGTGTCCCCCCGCTTGACGAGCACCTTCCACATGTTCCCCTGAAGCGGGGAGGGCAGCGTGTCCGGCCCGCCGGCGCTGGACGACTTGCTCGCCGATCTTCGATCGGTGCCGCGCCTCGGCGCCTTGCGAGCGCCCGCCGGCGCCGGCGCCGAGCCGTTGCGCCCGGCTTCGCCTGCGGCGAACGGCGGTCCGACGACGCGCACGTCGAAGCGCTTGCCAGAGACCTCGACCGCGTAGGTCTGCTCGACCCTGACATCCTCCTCCTGATCGGCGCCCGGGGTCGCCGTCTGCGCCGCCGGGAACGCGAGCGTCTTGAGCCACCGCTTGTCCTCGAGCAGGTCCCTGCAGGTCTCGCCCCGCGCCCACTGCTCGGTGGCGAGCAGCGCCCGATGGAACGGGATCAGCGTCTTCAGGCCCTCGATCTCGAATTCCCCGAGCGCCCGCAGCATCCGTTTGGTGGCCTGCTCCCGATCCGCGTCCCAGACGATCAGCTTGGCGACCATCGGGTCGTACATCGGCGAGACCTCGCCGCCCGCGGTCACGCCGGAGTCGACCCTCACGCCGGGACCTGACGGCTCGCGGTAGGCGCCGATGCGGCCCGGCGCCGGGGCGAAGTTCTTGGCGGCGTCCTCGGCGTTGATGCGGCACTCGATCGAGTGCCCGCGCAGCACGACGTCCTCCTGGCGGTAGGCGAGTGGCTCGCCCGCGGCCGCGCGGATCCCCTCCTTGACGATGTCGATCCCGGTCGTCATCTCGGTCACGCAGTGCTCGACCTGGACACGGGTGTTCATCTCGAGAAAGAAATACTCGGGCTCGGACCCCTCGCCGGCCGAGAACAGGCCCTCGATCGTCCCCGCGCCGACGTAGTCGACCGCCTTCGCGGCGTTGACGCCGATCTGGCCGATGCGCTCGCGCATCTGCGGGTCGACGATCCACTCGGGGGCCGGGGACTCCTCGATCAGCTTCTGATGGCGGCGCTGGATCGAGCAGTCGCGCTCTCCCAGGTGGATCACGTTGCCGTGACGGTCGGCGAGGATCTGGACCTCGACGTGGCGCGGATCGGGCAGGTAGCGCTCGAGGTAGACGGTCGGATCGGAGAAGAACTTCTCGCCTTCGCGGCTCGCTCCCTCGAACGCCGCCTCGAGCTCCTCGGCGCTCAGCGCCACGCGAAAGCCCTTGCCGCCGCCACCTCCCGCAGCCTTGACGGCGACCGGGAAGCCGATCTCCTTCTCGGCGATCCGGAGCGCCTCGGCGACGGTCGGGACCGGCTCGGTGGTCCCGGGCACGATCGGGACGCCGGCCGCGCGCATCAGCTCGCGCGCCCGCGTCTTGGACCCCATCGCCTCGATCGCGCTCGCCGGTGGTCCGACGAAGACGATGCCGGCGTCCTCGCAGGCCTGTGCGAAAGGGGCGTTCTCGGCGAGAAAGCCGTAGCCGGGGTGGATCGCCTCGGCGCCGGAGCGCCGCGCGGCGTCGAGGATCTTCTCGACGCTCAGGTAGTTCTCCGCGGCCGGTCCGTCGCCGAGGTTGTAGGCCTCGCCGGCGCGCTGCACATGCGGTGCGTCGCGGTCGAGCTCGGAGTAGACGGCGACGCTCGCGATGCCCAGCTCGTCGAGCGCACGTACGATTCGGACCGCGATCTCACCGCGGTTGGCGACCAGGACCTTGCTGAACATCGGCCCGGGAAGGTTAGTCGCCCATCGAGCGGGATGCTCGCTATCGGCCGTCAGGCCGCCTCGGCGATCATCCCGGCGCCGACGGTCCCGTTGGTGGACTCGTCGATCAGGATGAAGCTGCCCGTGCGGCGGTTGCTCGCGTATGGGTCGAGGGCGAGCGGTGCGCTGGTGCGCAGGGTCACGCGTGCGATGTCGTTCAGCGCGAGCTCCGCCGGGGGCGGGTCGCGCTGGAGGGTGTGCACGTCGACGACGTCGCTGATCTGCTCGATGACCGCGGTGGCGGTTCGGGAGGTGTGCTTGATCAGATATCGGGCGCCGGGCCGCAGCGGCTCCTGAGCCATCCAGCAGATGTCGGCCTCGAGCTTGCGCGCGACGGTCGGCGGCTCGTCCGGGTGGCAGATCAGCTCGCCGCGAGAGACGTCGAGCTCGTCCTCGAGCCGCAGGGCGAACGACATCGGGGCCATCGCCTCGTCGAGCTCGCCGTCGTAGGTGTCGATCGCGGCAATCCGCGTGCGCCCGCCGCCGGGCAGCACCGCGACCTCGTCGCCCCGGCGGAGCGCCCCGCTGGCCAGCTGGCCGGCGTAGGCGCGGTAGTCGCCCTCGAGCCCGCCGTTCGCAGGTCGGATGACCCACTGCACCGGGAAGCGCGCCGGCTTCTCGTAGGGGTGGTCGTAGGCGACCTCGACCTGCTCGAGATGGTCGAGCAGCACGGGCCCCTGATACCAGTCCATGTGACTCGAGCGCTCGACGACGTTGTCGCCGTTGAGCGCCGACATCGGGATGTAGGTGATCTCGCGGCGCCGGCCTCCGTTGAGCCTGGCGGCGAACCCTTCGAAGTCCGCGACCAGCTCCTCGAACCGGTCAGGCGAGTGCTCGACGAGGTCCATCTTGTTGATCGCCACGACCATCTCCGGGATCCCCAGGAGGGCGCTGATGAAGGCGTGGCGCTTGGACTGCTCGAGCACGCCACGCCGCGCGTCGATCAGGACGATCGCGACGTCGGCCGTCGAGGCGCCAGTGACCATGTTGCGCGTGTACTGCTGGTGGCCGGGGCAGTCGGCGATGATGAATCGACGCCGAGCGGTCGCGAAGTAGCGGTAGGCGACGTCGATCGTGATCCCCTGCTCGCGCTCGGCGCGCAGGCCGTCGGTCAGCAGCGCGAGGTCGAGCGCGCCCTCGCCGCCGCGGCGGGCGCTCGCCAGCGCGACATGCTCGAGCTGGTCCTCATACACCTGCTTGGCGTCGTAGAGCAGCCTTCCGATGAGGGTGCTCTTGCCGTCGTCGACCGAGCCGGCGGTGGTGAAGCGCAGCAGGTCGAGCGTCAAAAGTAACCGGCCTTCTTGCGGTCCTCCATCGCGGCCTCGGTGACTTTGTCGTCAGCTCGTGTCTCGCCCCGCTCGGTGACCCGCGTGGCGGCGATCTCGAGCACGACATCGGCGAGCGTGCCCGCGTCCGAGCGCACGCCACCGGTGCAGCTCATGTCGCCGACCGTGCGGTAGCGCACCGTGTCGCTGAAGACCTCCTCGCCGTCGATCAGCTCCGTGCCCGGCCAGTACGCGTAGAGCATCCCGTCGCGGTTGAAGACCTCGCGCTGGTGGGCGAAGTAGATCGAGGGCACCTCCAGCTGCTCCTGGTCGATGTACTCCCAGACGTCGAGCTCGGTCCAGTTGGAGAGGGGGAAGACGCGCACGTTCTCGCCCTTGCGGATGCGTCCGTTGTAGAGATTCCAGAGCTCCGGGCGCTGGTTCTTCGGGTCCCACTGGCCGAAGTCGTCGCGGAAGGAGAAGACGCGCTCCTTCGCCCTGGCGCGCTCCTCGTCGCGCCGGGCTCCACCGAAGGCGGCGTCGAATCCGTGCTCGGCGATCGCGTCGAGCAGCGTCACCGTCTGCAGGCGGTTGCGCGACGCCCGCGGGCCGGTCTCCTCGACGACCCTGCCCTTGTCGATCGACTCCTGCACGCTCGCGACGATCAGGCGCTCCCCGAGCTCCGCCACGCGGCGGTCGCGAAACTCGATCACCTCGGGGAAGTTGTGTCCCGTGTCGACGTGCATCAGTGGGAACGGGAAGGGCGCCGGCCGGAACGCCTTCTCGGCCAGGCGCAGCAGCACGATCGAGTCCTTGCCTCCGCTGAACAGCAGCACGGGTCGCTCGAATTCGGCGGCGACCTCCCGCATCACGTGGATCGCCTCGGACTCGAGCGCGCGCAGGTGGCTCAGCTGGGGGCGGACGGCGACGCTCATTCGATGATCTCGACGTGCAGCCCGCACTCAGTCTTGTCGGTCCCGGCCCAGCGGCCCTCGCGACCGCTCCCGGGCTGGGTGCAGGGGGCGCAGCCGATCGAGTCGTAGCCCTGATCGTGAAGCGGGTTGTAGGGGAGGTCGCGCTCGTGGATCCGCCGCCACAGGTCGCGGTCTGTCCAGTGCGCCAGCGGGTTGTACTTCCACAGGCCCCGGTTCTCGTCCCGTTCGATCAGCTCGGTACTGGCCCTGGTCGGTCCCTGCTCGCGGCGAATGCCCGTGATCCAGCCCTCGGCGCCGGACAGGGCGCTCTCGAGTGCCGCCACCTTCGCGACCGAGCAGCAGTGCTCGGGGCCGCTCCACGGCTTCTCGGCGCTGCTCGCGTCCTGCACCTCGATCTTGACGTCGAAACGTTCCTCGAATGCCCGCCAGGTACGCAGCGTCTCCTCGAACAGCACGCCGGTGTCGATCGTCACGATCCTCACCGTCTTGCCCGTTCCCTGGTCCAGCCGGAGCAGCTCGTCGAGCAGCACGGACTCCTCCTTCTGGAAGGAGCAGAGCAGCACGGCGCGCTGACCATGGCGCGCCGCCTCGCGCAGCGTGTGCGTCAGGCTGAGCGCAGGGGCGTCCCTCGAAGGGGCCTCCACTATGTCGCTGTTGTGTAGATGCATGTGATCTTGTCGTCTCGTCTCGTCATTGACGTTAAACCGCGCACTCGCCCTCGCCGCGAATCACTTCAAAGGGGGCATTGCGGCTCCAGTCGATGAACTCGTTCATCGTCTCGAGTCCGAAGTCGACCGGCATCGAGAGGTCCTTGACCAGCCCCTCGATCTCACCGGTGCCGACCCGCTCGACGAAGCCGTTCCACTCCTCGCCCTCGTTGCGGTTGGCCTCGTAGTGGCGCACCCAGCGCTCGATTGCATCAGGGATCCGCTTGGCGGGGAGGCGGAGCTTCAGGCGCGCGCCGAATTTGACCTCGCCGCCTTCCCACACGCCGCCGACGTGGGGGATGTAGGCGGGGATCGTGTGTTCTCCGACTTTGATCGAGGCACCCGTGAAGCCGATGCTGCCGACGTGATGCTGGCCGCAGCCGTTCGGGCAGCCGCTGATCTTGATGTTGAGGCTGCGGGTCAGCGGATCGGTGATCTCCATGGCTTCGATCCGCTCCTGAATGGCCTGGTTGAGGCCCATCGAGCTCGTGATGCCGAGCTTGCACGAGTCGGTCCCGGGGCAGGACACCACGTCTGAGATCTCGCGCGAGCCGGCCTCGCCGAGCCCGAGCTGAGAGAGCGCACGCCAGAGGTCGTAGACGCACTCCTGTCGCACCCAGCGGAGCACGAGGTTCTGCTGGACGGTGGTGCGCGCGTAGCCGCCGGCGTAGGTGCGCATGACCGCGGCGAGGCCTCGGAGCTGCTCGGGCGTGAGATCGCCGCGGGTGACCTTCGCCTCGACGGCAACGAACCCCTCCTGCTTCTGCTCGGCGACGTTGGTCGCCCGGAAGCGCTCGAACTCGGAGACATCGCCGTTGGGCGTCCCATAGGCCTCGGGGGGCGCGGGCGCGGACTCCCGCTCGTCGTCTAGGAACAGCCGCTGCTCGATCGAGAAGTCTCTTTCCTTGACCCAGTCGCCCTGGAGTTCCTCCTCTACCTGCCTGCGCAGCTCGTCGATGCCGTACTTGTCGACGAAGACCTTGATGCGCGCGCGCGCACGGTTGGCGCGAAGCCACTCCTGGCGGTCGAAGATGCGCATGACCGCCTCGGTGACCTTGAGGTATTCGCCGTTGTCGAGCTCCAGGAAGTCGTATAGGACCGGAGCTACACGGGGCATGATCGAGGTGCCGCCGCCGACGAGCATCTCGACGCCGCGGACCTCGCCACGGCCCTCGATCTCCCGCACCCGGGCGCGGAAGGCGACGTCGTGTATGCCGCTGATGGCGCGGTCGCGCGGACCACCGTCGAATGCCGTCTTGACCTTCCGGGGCATCGCCTGTGTGGTCGGGTGGCGCACGAAGTAGCGCACGTAGGCGCCCGCATAGGGGGTCAGGTCGAAGAGCTCGTCCTTCGCCACGCCGGCCCACGGATCGCCGGTGACGTTGCGCATCGTGTTCCCGCATCCCTCACGACTGGACAGTCCCGACACCCCCAGCTCGCGGATCAGCTTCTCGGCATCGGGCAGGGGGACGTGGTGCATCTGGATGTTCTGGCGCGTGGTGATGTGCCCCTTGTTCAGCGGCACGTACTTCTCGATCACCTCGGCGAACGCCTCCATCTGCTCCGGCGTGATCCCGCCGAAGGGCAGCTTCACTCGGATCATCTGCACATCCGCCTGGCGCTGCCCATAGACGCCCTGCTTGAGGCGGAACTTGATGAACTCGTCCTCGGGCGTGTCCCCGGCGAGGAACTTGGTGGCTTCGGTCTTGAAGTCGTCGTACTCGCGCTGGAGGATCGGGATCACGTGCCCGGGCACGTTCTGCAGGACCTCGGGGTCCTCGAGCGTGCCGCGGTGTGTGGGGATCGAAACTGGCTCCATGTAGCGAACCTCCTGGTCCCGGCCGCCGGGCCAGGCTGTCGACGGTAGCTGCCGCGACGAGATATTGCGCTAAAGCCTAGCGGCTTTCAGGTGTTTATCCAGGGGTCCGCCGGAAGGGGCTCGTCATCTCTCGATACGCCCTCGAGTATGGCGGTACGGCGCCAGGGATCCGGCGGCTCAGCCGATCCGCCCGCTGACGGCGCCGTGGCGCGCATGAAGCGCTCGATCGCGGCCACGATCGCGGCGGCCTCTTCCGGGGAGGCCGAGGGCGGGATCAGCTGCAGGTGTTGCCGGCGCTCGGGCATCGGCTCAGAGCGGGATGTTCCCGTGCTTGCGCTTGGGTCCGGGTTCGCGCTTGCTCTGCAGGGTGTGGAGCGCGGTTATCAGCTTGGGGCGCGTCTCGTGGGGGACGATCACGTCGTCGATGTAGCCGCGCTCGGCCGCGGTGTATGGGTTTGCGAAGCGGGCCTTGTAGTCCTCCATCAGCTTCTTGCGCCGCTCGTCGGGCGTCGGGCTGCCGGCGATGTCGCGGCGGTAGATGATGTTGACCGCGCCCTCGGGGCCCATCACCGCGACCTCGGCCGTGGGCCAGGCGAAGTTGAAGTCGGCGAGCATGTGCTTGGAGGCCATGACGTCGTAGGCGCCTCCGTAGGCCTTGCGCGTGATTACCGTCAGCTTCGGCACCGTCGCCTCGGTGAAGGCGTAGAGGAGCTTCGCGCCGTGGCGAATGATCCCGCCCCACTCCTGGCTCGTACCCGGTAGGAAGCCGGGAACATCGACGAACGTAAGCAGCGGGATGTTGAAGGCGTCGCAGGTGCGCACGAACCGCGCGGCCTTCGAGGAGGCGTCGATGTCCAGCACGCCGGCAAGCTGCGCCGGCTGGTTGCCGACGACGCCGATCGAGTACCCGTCGAGGCGGGCGAAGCCGCAGATGATGTTCTTGGCGTAGTGCTCGTGGACCTCGAAGAAGTCGCCGTCGTCGACGATCAGCTTGACGACGTTGCGCATGTCGTAGGGCTTGTTCGGGTTGTCCGGAACGACGTGGTCGAGCTCGGCGTCCATGCGCGCCGGGTCGTCGGTCGGCTGCACGCGGGGCGCGGTCTGAAGGTTGTTCTGGGGCAGGAAGCCGATCAGGTAGCGGCAGTCCTCGAGGCAGGCCTCCTCGTCCTCGGAGGCGAAATGCGCCACACCCGACTTCGTGTTGTGCGACATCGCCCCACCCAGCTCCTCGAAGCCGACCTCCTCGCCCGTGACCGTCTTGATCACGTCGGGGCCGGTGATGAACATGTGGGAGGTCTCCTTGACCATGAAGATGAAGTCGGTGATCGCCGGGGAGTAGACGGCCCCGCCGGCGCAGGGCCCCATGATCAGGCTGATCTGCGGGATCACACCCGAGCACTTCACGTTGCGCACGAACACGTCGCCGTAGGCGCCGAGCGACACGACGCCCTCCTGGATGCGGGCACCGCCGGAGTCGTTGATGCCGATCACGGGGCATCCGATCTTGGCCGCCAGATCCATGATCTTGACCATCTTCTCGCCCATCACCTCGCCCAGCGAGCCGCCGAAGACCGTGAAGTCCTGGCTGAAGACGCACACCCGCCGGCCGTCGATCGTGCCGTGTCCGGTCACGACGGCGTCGCCCCAGGGCCGGTTTTTCTGCATGTCGAAGTCGTAGGTCCGGTGTCGCACGAACGTGTCGAGCTCCTGAAAGGAGTCAGGGTCCAGGAGCTTCTCGATCCGCTCACGCGCGGTCAGCTTGCCGCGGGCATGCTGCTTCTCCTCCGCCTCCGGCGCCGAATGCCGTGCGGCTTCGCGCAGCTCCTCGAGCTGTGCGAGCTTCTCCTCGTAGGTCTCGGGCGCCTTCTGCCGCGGCGAGCGACGGTGGCCGCTGCGCGACGCCGCGAGAAGCGCCGCATCGGCCTGGCGATCGTGTGGGCTGCTTGCCATCGGACCGGGGATGCTACCCCGGCTCGGTGAGCGCCAGGTCAAGTCGATCGCGATGCTGGGCTGGCTAACCGCGCGAGAACGGCCGGTGGTGCGCCGATCCCAAGCGGTCGAGCACCGCCGTGAGCACGGCGGTCATCTCGGCGGTGGCGGCCTCCTCGGCCGCCTTCAGCTCGCTCGAGATGTCGGGGACCGCCCCAACCGGCTCCCGCGCCGTCGGCATCTCGGTCTCTGGCGGCGGGTCGCTCTCCTGCTCGGCGCCGAGCGCCTCGGTCGCTGCGTTCGTGAGCTCGACCGACTCAGGCGCCTGGGCTGCCGCGGCGGCCCCGGTCCCGTCTGGGTCGCCGGGCGTCGCCAGAGGCTCAACCGTGTCTGGGGTGTCCGCCGCGCCGGGCTCGCTCGCCATGCCCAGATCTCGAACCTCGGCGTCGATTCCCTCGAGCCGCTCGTCGGCGCCAAGAGCATGGTCCTCGTGGTCCCACCCCTGCGAATCGCCGGCGGCGCGCCTGCTGCGGCGACCGAACAGCCGCGCGAGGAAGCCCCTTCGCGACTCGGGCTGCTCCTCGTGGGCGGCGAGCGTCGTGGGAGGCTCCGAATCCTCGACGAGCGCCTCGTCGTAAGCGTCGGGCAGATCGGGCTCGCAGTGGCTCTCGGGTGAGGCGTCCGCCACGCGCCACGCATGCGTGCGGGCCGCTCCCGCGGCCGTCTGCGGGCGCCATTGCACGACCTTCTCGCTCTCGAGGGGTGGCTCCGGCATCGCGGGCCGGGGCGCCTCGGCCGGTGCAGGTGCCTCGGCCGCCTGCGGCGGCGCGGCCTGCTCGGCCGCGAGCGGCGAGGCCGCCTCGGCTGCCTGCGGCGGCGCGGCCTGCTCGGCCGCGAACGGCGGCTCGGGCTCGTGTGCGGCAGCGTGCGCGGAGGGCTCGACCGACGCGGTGGCGTCCGTCGGCTCGCAACCGGCAGCTGCCGCGCCGGGGCTGGGCGCATCTTCCGAAGCGTCGCCGGCCTGCGGCTCCTCGGCGGCAGGGACCGCACGCGTGACGGTCAGTGTGACGCGGGTCCCCCAGCCCGATTGCTTGATCTGCACCGTGCCGCTCGCGCTCTCGGCCTCCCATTCGACCGTCTTCTCGGGCTCGATGCGCGTGATCCTGATCTCGCCCAGCTCGCCGAGGTGGCGGGCCAGCGAGGCGGGGTCGCTCAGCTCAGCCCAGAGCTCCGGGGGAGACTTGACCAGCGTGCGGTGCACCTCAGTCGAGATCATCGCCCCCCATTTCGAGCGATCTCGCGGGAGTCCTGCTGGAGGCGCTCAGGCGGGAGAAGGCGTGCGCTCGGCGCCGAGGAGC
>DASZIU010000080.1:0-16283 GCA_035948815.1 Solirubrobacteraceae bacterium
CGGCTCGCGGCGGCGATCTGCACCGCGCTGGCGGTCGCTGCGGCATCGTGGGCGCCTCCGGCGCTCGCCGACTTCCCTTACGTCGGGGACGGCACGCCTGGCGAACCGGCGAGCTGGGCGCTCGCTCCGGGACATGTGCCGTCGAACGTCGGCGGCCTCGGATGGAAGTTCGCGGCGACGCCGGCGATCCCGCCCCCCAAAGAATCCAACCCGACCGAATACCAGGCGATCACGCAGAACAACTCACAGCAGGACGAGCTTTGCGGGGTGACGGGCATGAGCCTCGTCGACGCCCACGCGACCTTCCCCGCCGCCACCGGCTCGTGCATCGCCGCCGGGACCCCGGTGAAGACCGCCTTCGAGGTCAGCCTCGGGCGCCCGGACGTCTCGATCGGCGAGCTCGACTCGGGGATCGAGTGGAACGAAGCCGGCGACATGCTGCGGCTGCGCCGCAAGGTGCTGATCAACGCCGGCGAGCTTCCCGCACCGAAAGTCGACATGACCAAGACCTTCGACGCGTCGACCGCCGTCAACTGCGAAACCGCGCACGCGGGCACCGGCGGCGATTACAACCCGAACGGCGGCATGCCCGGCGGGACGCCTGGCGGCAGCGGCCCGATCCCCTACGACATCCGCGGCGCGGGCGTGTTCGAAACGCTCGCCTATGCCTGCGACTCGCGCGTGGCGCACGTCGTCGAAACCTATCCCCGGTGCGCGAACCCGCCGACGACGAAAGCCTGTCGCAACGGCCCGCCGGGGATGCTCACTCCCGAGGACCTGATCATCGCGTTCAGCGACGGCGTGGACCACGACCACAACGGCTACCCCAACGACATCGCCGGATGGAACTTCGTCGACAACACCAACGACCCATACGACGACGTCCACTACGGGCACGGCACGGGCGAGGACGAGGACTCGACCGCCGAAGCGAACAACAGCAGCGGCGAGATCGGCGCGTGCCCGAACTGCACGGTCCTGCCGCTGCGCGTCGGCGAGTCCTTCGTCGCCGACGCCAACCGCTTCGCCGAGGCCACGCTGTACGCGGCCGACCGCGGCGTCAGCGTGATCCAGGAGGCGCTCGGCACATACAACGATCCCGTCTTCGCGCGCCAGGCGATCGACTACGCCTACGGCCACGGCGTCGCGGTGATCGCCTCCGCGGCCGACGAGGCGGCCGAACACCACAACCAGCCGGGGGCGCTCCCGCACACGATCGTCGTCAACGCGGTGCAGGGACCGGCGGACCTGAACGGGGTTCCGGTCACGAACAAGCCGCCCTCCTACCTCCAGCTCGACGGGTGCACCAACTTCGGTTCAAGGATCGATCTGTCCGTGCCGGCGACGTCCTGCTCCTCGGAGGCGACGGGCAAGAGCGCGGGGGTCGCGGGACTGGTCTACAGCGCCGCGCTGAACGCCTGCGGCGCTCCGCTCTTCGGGCACTGCGGAGCCGGCGGCTCCCCGAAGCTCGCGCCCGCGAAGGACTGCACGCGCGTCGACGGCACCGCGTGCCCGATCACGGCGAACGAGGTGCGCCAGCTGATGGCCTCCGGAAACATCGCAGGGACCACCGTCAACGGGTCCTCGACGCTCGGCGCGAGCGCTCCGAGCTCGGGCAACACCGCCGCCGACCGGGGAGAAGGCGGTCAGGCCGATGACGTCAACACGGCCCTGCAGCCCGAGACGGCGTGCAGCGTCGGCATGGCGCCCGGATGCACCGACCCGAACTCCAACACCGCCTTCGCGGCGGACGAGAACGCCGGCGTTGTCGGCCCGCTGCCCGACACGTTCCGCTATGCATCGCGCAAGGGCTTCGACCAGTCCTTCGGCTACGGGCGGATCGACGCCTACAAGTCGGTGCAGGCGGCGGCGCTCGGCCAGGTGCCGCCCGAGGCCGACATAACCTCGCCGGAATGGTTCCAGCAGGTCGACCCCACCCGCTCCACGTTCGCCGTCGAAGGCTATGTGGCCGCCCGCACCGGCTACACGTGCAAGGTCGAGGTCGCGCCCGGCGCGCAGCCCAACAACGCGCCCAGCTCATCCGGCGGTGACTTCGTCGCCGTCCCCTCCTCCTACTGCGACGGGACGACGCGGAAGAAGCCGTTCCGCGGCATGCTCGCGTCGGTCAGCACCGCGACGCTCGAGTCGCTGTTCCCGCACGGCGACCCCAGCTCGTTCACGGGCAACGAGAACGGCGGCCCGGGTCTCGCCCAGACCTCCAATGGGCGGCCCAACACGCTTCCATACGCGTTCACCGTGCGCGTGGTGGTGAGCAGCGCGCCGACCGCGCCGGGTCCGGCGATGACCGGTGAGGACCGGCGACAGATGTTCCTGCACCGCGACCAGAACATGCTCACGGGCTTCCCGCTGGAAATGCGCGGCGACGGCGACGCGAGCCCGCTGCTCGTCGACCTCGCGGGCAACGACACCAACCAGCTGATCGTCGCGAACTCCGACGGCTGGATCCATGCCTACCAGTACAGCCCGACGAGCGGCAAGATGAAGGACCTCCCGGGCTGGCCGGTGCACACCGAACCGCTTCCGCTGCACACCGGCCAGCCGGCGTTCGCGAGCGGCCAGCTCTCGACGGCGCACTACGACCCCGTGCTCGAGGCGCCCGCCGCGGGGGACCTGTTCGGCGATGGGCGGATCGAGATCGTGGCCGACGACCTGCAGGGCAACGTCTACGCCTGGGACTCGGCCGGCCAGCTCGTCTTCCACCGGACCTCCAACCCCAACTACTCGGGCGCGCCGCTCGCCGGCGATCCCGCGTGGGCCGCTCAGCGGGCGGGCGTGCGCCAGCGCACCGAGGGCGGCTTCCTCACCTCGCCGGTGCTGGCCAAGCTCGATCCGGCGGCCGGCCGCGGCCTCGACATCATCGCCGCGGGCGAGGACCGCCACGTCTACGCCTGGCATCCGGACGGCAGCTCGGTCAGCGGCTTCCCGGTGCTCGTCGAGGATCCCAACAAGGTCGCCTCGGTCGACCCGACGAGCAACCAGCCCCAGTTCAACGGAAATGCCAACGGCAACCCCGGCAGAGAGGAAGACCAGGGCAAGATCGTCGACACGCCGGCGGTCGCCTATCTCGACGGCCCCGGCAAGCCGCCGAGCATCATCGTCGGGACCAACGAGGAGTACCTCACGAACACGGGCAACGAGGGCCCGCTCAACAGCTCCAAGACGACCACGGCCTCGCTCGGCGTGCTGGGCAGCGTGCTGAAGTTCGCCAACGGGCGGACCTATGCGATCAAGGCGGGCGGCTACTCCTCGCAGCCGGGCTCGGCGGCGACCGGCGGGTTCACGTGCGCCGGCTCGCAGTGCACGTCCGCGGCGATCCGGCCGGGCTGGCCCGTGAAGATCGGCCTCATCAACGCGGGGCTGCTTCCGGACGTGGGCGAGGGCATCAACGGCTCCCCGGTTGTCGCGTCGCTGACCTGCCCCGAAGGCGGTCAGGGACCGAAGATCGGCGTCACGCCGGACGCGGGGCCGGGCTACATCCTCAACCCGGACGGCAGCTCGTGCTACGGCTCCACCGAAGGCTCCTACAACGCGCTGCAGACCGACTTCGCCGCCGGCAACGGCAAGACCGACACGCCCACCTTCCCGGCCGTCGGCGAGCCGTCGTTCGGGACGCTCGACGGCGGCGCGACGACCGACTTCTTCGCCCCCACGGCGGGGCTCCTGCGAGCGCTCGACGTCGTGGCGCCCGACTACCAGAAGGGCAGCCAGGACTTCACCGCCGCATGGAACGCCAGCACCGGCCAGTTCAGGCCCGGCTTCCCGACGGTCAACAACGACCTCTCCTTCATCACCGGTCAGGTGATCGGCGACGTGACCGGAGGCGCGCCCGCGCAGGAGGTGCTGGCGGGGACCGCCTCGCTCGACCTCCAGGCATACAACGCGGAAGGCGGCGCCGCGAGCACCGCGTGGCCGAAGCTGACCGGCGACTGGCTCGTCGCGACGCCGGTCCTCGGTTCCCTCGGCACGCTCGACACCACTCCCGGAGCCCCGAAGGACGTCGTCTCGCTCACGCGCTCAGGGACGCTGTCGGTCTACTCGACGCCCGCGTCGGCATGCTCGCCGAGCTCGTGGCCGAACTTCCACCACGACATCGCCAACTCGGGCGACTACGCCCGGGACGCGATCCCACCCGGCGTCCCGCTCCACGTCCATGTCGCCAACAGGGTCCTCAGCTGGACCGCGCCCGGCGGCGATCTGATGTGCGGCTCGGCGACGAGCTATGAAATCGTCACCTCTGCGAGCCCGATCACCGCGCAGAACTTCGCGAGCGCGACGCCGCTGAGCGGCGCGCCGGCCCCCGCGCCGGCTGGCACCACGCAGACCTACGCCCTGCCCAAGCGAACCCAGCGTTTCGTGGCGATCCGGGCGATCGACCAGCAGGGCAACATCGGCCGGCCGGGCGTCAACCGGCGCTGAGCCGCCGCGCCGCTCCACATCGGCCCGCCGCGGCCGCCACACGCCCTACGCCCCCGCCAGAAACGCCTCACCGGGCAGGCGCGGAGCGTCCCGGCCCGTCAGCCATCGCAGCACCGTTGCGCCGACGTCGGCGAGCGGCCCGTCGTGCCGCGAGCCGCCCAGGCCGTCGCCCGTGGCACGCCGCGCGAGCATCTCCCCGCTGAGCGCCAGCAGCGGGGCGTGCTCGCGCGTGTGGTCGGTTCCGGGATGGGCGGGGTCGACGCCGTGGTCGGCGGTCAGGACCAGCAGGTCGCCTCGGCGCAGGCGAGCCAACCAGCCGGCGAGCCGCTCGTCGATGAGGCGCAGCGCCCCGGCGAAGCCGGCGATGTCCTTGCGGTGGCCGTAGATCTGGTCGGTCTCGATCAGGTTCGCGAACACGAGGCCGCGCTCGAGCTCGTCCATCAGCTTTTCGCTGCTGTCGAGCGCGACGGCGTTGGTGGCGCCTGGATGCGAGCGCGTGATGCCGATGCCCGCGAACAGGTCGTCGACCTTGCCGACGGCGTGGACCTCGACACCGGCGTCCTCGAGCTCCTGCAGGTAGCTGCGCTCCGGCGGGGGCAGGACGAAGTCGCGCCTGCCCTCGGTGCGAGCGAAGGCGCCGTCCTCGCCCGTGAAGGGCCTGGCGATGATCCGACCGACGGCGTGCTCGCCGCTCATCACCTCGCGCGCGGCTTCGCAGGCCTGATAGAGGCGGCCGGGTGGGACGCGCCCGACGTGCGCCGCGAGCTGCAGGACCGAGTCCTGCGAGGTGTAGAGGATCAGCTCGCCGCTGCGCAGGTGCTCGGCCCCGAACTCCTCGACCGCGGCGATCCCGTTGTAGGGGCGGTTGCAGATGACCCCCATGCCCATCGCCCGCTCGAGCCGGGCGAGCACCTCGGCGGGAAAGCCGAGCGGGTAGGTCGGAAGCGGACGCTCGGCCACCACTCCCATGAGCTCCCAATGGCCGGTCACAGAGTCCTTGCCCGGCCCGAGCGGATGCAGCCTGCCGTGGATGGCCGGGTCCTCACAGGCTGGCACGCCAGGCAGCTCGAGGATCGAACCGAGGCCGAGCCCGCCGAGCGCCGGAAGCTCGAGGCCGCCGCTGGCCTCGGCGAGATGCAGCAGCGTGTTCGTGCCCTCGTCGCCGTAGGCGGCGGCGTCGGGGAGCGCGCCCACGCCGCAGGCATCGATCACGAGCACGATCGCCCGCCGTGGCGGCGTGGGGTCCATCCCCTGATGTGTACCCGAACCGGTCTGGCCGCGCACGGGAGCCGGCGGGCCCACGGATGCGTGGGGCGCAGCGCTCAGCGTGTGGCCCGCGGATGAGCGCCGAAGTAGGCGTCCTTGAGGCGGTCGGCCGACAGATGGGTGTAGACCTGCGTGGTCGCGAGGTCCGCGTGTCCGAGCATCTCCTGCAGCGAGCGCAGGTCACAGCCGCCGGCGAGCAGGTGCGTGGCGAAGGTGTGGCGCAGCGTGTGCGGGCTCATCTTCTCCTCGAGCCCCGCGCTGCGGGCATGGCCTTGGACGATCTTGTAGAGACCCTGACGGGTCAGGCGTGATCCCCGCCGGTTCACGAACAGCCGCGTCTCGGGGCGGACGCCGAGCAGCGCGGGGCGGCCGCTGTCGCAGTAGGAGCGCAGCGCGCTGATCGCCTGGCGGCCGACCGGGACGATCCGCTCCTTGGCGCCCTTCCCGCGGGCGCGCAGCATTCCGGCCTCGAGGTCGATGTCGGCGATCTCGAGGCCGGTCGCCTCCGATGCGCGCAGGCCGCATCCGTACATCACCTCGAGCAGCGCACGGTCGCGCAGCGCGCGTGGGCCGAGGCCGCGGGGCTCGTCGAGCAGGCGGGCGACCTCCTCGCGCGAGAGGACGCGCGGCAGCGTGCGCGTCTTGCGGGGGCCGCGAAGCTCTGCGGTCGGATCGTGCTCGAGGATGCCCTCGCGCCGCAGGTGCTTGAAGAAGGAGCGCAGCGCGGCGACCTTCCGCGCGAGCGTCGAGGGTGCGACCGGCGGCCGCTCGGGACTTCCGGCGGACAGCTCGGAGAGGAACGCCGCGATGTCGCCGTGGGCGCTGTCGGCGAGCGTGAGCCCGCGACGGTCCAGGAACTCGCCGAACTGGATCAGATCCGAGCGGTACGCCTCGAGCGTATTTCGCGACAGGCCTCGCTCCAGCTCGAGATAGGCGAGGAAGTCGAGGATCTCGGCGTCGATGCCCCCGGAGGAGCGCGGCGGCGCGGTGGGCGTGCGGGCCATCCTCAAAGTTTCGCCCCCGAACGGAGGGCTCCTTGGGGGTGCAATCAGATGTTCAGGTGGCGTGCGAGCCACAGCAGCGCGATCATCGTCTTCGCGTCTCGGCACGCGGCGATCGCGTCGTCGAGCCGCTCGAGCGGCCAGGGGACGATCTCGATCCGCTCGTTCTCCTCGCTCTCGGCGCTCGCCTCCCGCAGCCCGGTCGCCGCGAACAGGTGCACGAGCTCGTCGGTGAAGCCGGCGCTCGTGTAGACGCTTGCGATCGGATCCCAGCGCTCGGCGCCGAGCCCGACCTCCTCCGCGAGCTCGCGCCGGGCGGCCTGCAGCGGCGTCTCGCCCTCGACGTCCAGGCGCCCGGCGGGTATCTCGAGCAGCTCCTGCTCGACGGTCTCGCGCGGCTGGCGGACGAGCCACACGCGCTCCTCGTCGTAGGCGAGGATGCCGACGGCGCCGCGGTGGCGGACGATCTCGCGCTCGACCTCTTCCCCGTCGGCGTGGCGGAAGCGCTCGACCCGCACCTCGATCAGCCGGCCGCTGTAGACGGTCTTCCCGCCGACCCTCTCCACGCCTGCGCTCACGCCACCCCGCTCACGCCGCTCTCCGCCTCGGCGCGGCCGCTGGCCGGGCTGCCCGCGAGCTCGGCGAGCGCCGTGCCGCCGGCCAGGGCAGCGCCGAAGAACAGGGGATCCTCGGTTATCGCGCGGCCCATCGTCCTCGCCGGCAGGCGGGCGGCGGCGTAGGCGGGCAGGTCGACGGCCGCGCGGCGCCAGTCGTGGCGGGTGATCCGGGCCGGCCGCTCGACCTCGGTCGCGGGCGACGGCCCTCTGGGCGCGCGGCCGCCGAAGATCGCGCCGAGTCCGGCGCGCAGATCCGCTCCAACCGGCGAGCGCATGCCGGCGGGGAGCGCGACGGTGACGGGCTCGAGCAGGAGGTCGAGGACGGTGAGCGTGTGATGGGAGATGCCTCGGTGGCGCGAGCGGGTGTCGCCGGAGGACATGCGCGCGACGAGCAGCGTCGGGCATCCGAGCGCCAGGGCGGCGTGGGCGGAGTCCAGCGCGGTCATGCCGCCATGTCCGAGTGGCGAGCTCGAGCCCACGATTCCGGGACCGGGACCGCAGACGGCGGCATCCCAGCCGAGCGTGACGAGCCCGTGGTGCAGAGCCCCGGCCGTGGTGATCGCCTCCGCCTCGCCGCCGAACGCCGCGCCCACGGTGAGGTGGCCGGCGAGCATGCCGCGTTCGCGGAGGCTGCGGACGGTGCGCGAGTGGCTGCCGGGCAGCGCGCCGCCCTCGGTCTGCACGTAGCCGAGCGCACTCCCCGGGGCCTGCGTCGCGAACGACCATGCCACGGCGGCGAGCTGGCCGTGGAGGGCGAGCACCGCGACGGGACGCTCCACCGGGAGCTGCATGGCCTCGTCCTCGACGGGCCTCACCGCATGCTGGAGGCTCGTGTAGTTGAGCTTCATCACGTTCGCCCCGGCCTCGCCCTCGGCGGCCAGGCCCCTGGTGAGGTTGACGTGCACCACGTCGAAGCCGCCCGATCCGAGACCCAGGTCGAGCGCCTCGACGTTCACGACGACCTCGTCTCCGGGCTCTGAGAGGCCCACGAGGCCGACGTCGGCGATCGCCGCCCGGCGCGTGCCGGCGCCGTCGCCCGCGAGCTCCACGAGCAGCTCCTGCTGGGGGGTCGCGAGCTCCGATCGGTCAGCGCCGGCACTTGCGCCGGAGGCGGGGGTCACGTCGAGGACGGTCGCGCGGCGGAGCTTGAGCATCGAGCCTGCAAGCTAGCGCGAAAGCGCAGCCGTCTGGTCCAGCAGCGCGAAGGCGACCTCGAGCATCTCCTCGAGCGCGAGCACGCTGACGCGCTCGCCAGGCTCGTGGTTGCGCTCGGTCTGGTTGGCGAGGTTGACCATCTCGAAACCCTGTGCGATCAGCGCGTTCGCGTCGGAGGCGCCTCCACTGGCGACGCGCACGGGCTCGTGGCCGCGGGCGCTGAGCGCCGCCTCGGCGACCCGCACGGCGGGTCTCGAGCCCGAGAGCCTGTAGCCGCCGAACGTGCGCTCCACGGTGACGTCCACGTCGACGTCGCATTCGGGCCGGTTGGCGGCCTCGTGGACGCGGTCGACGACCTCCGCCGTCACGCTGCGCGCGCGCTCGTCGTCGAGGCTGCGCACCTCCGCAACGAACGTGCACCGCTCGGGCACGACGTTCATCGCCGTCCCGCCGGAGATCGTCCCGACGTTGACCGTCGTCTGCTCGTCGAGGCGGCCGTGGGGCATCGAGGCGATCGCCCGCGCCGCCGCGCGGATCGCGCTGCGGCCGTCCTCGGGTCGAATGCCGGCGTGCGCGGCGACGCCGTGGAAGGCGACATCGAGCCGGAAGTGGCTCGGCGAGCTCGTGATCACCTCGCCGATCGGCGAGGCGTGGTCGAAGACGTACCCGAACTCGCTGGTGAGGCTCGAGGCGTCGAAGGCTCGGGCGCCGGCGAGCGCGACCTCCTCACCGACGGTGAACAGCAGCTCGAGGTCCACGGGGCCCCCCGCGCGGCGCACGTGGCGGGCGAGCGTGAGGATCACGGCGATCGCCGCCTTGTTGTCGGCTCCGAGGATGCCGTCGTTCGCGTTCTCCCAGTACCCGTCGAGGAGCACTGGCTCGACCGGCGCCTGCAGCGGCACCGTGTCCAGATGCGCGCACAGGAGCAGCGAGGGTCGACGGTCCTGCACCGGCGCGTCCTCTCCCCCGCTCCCCGCGGGAACGTAGGCGTGCAGGTTGCCGCAGTCAGAGCCGACGAGCGCGCCGGATCCGTCCTCGCGGACGGGGACGTCGAGCGCCGCCAGCTCGGCGATCACGCGATCCGCGCACGCGCGCTCGCGCCCCGAGGGGCTCTCGATCCGGCACAGCTCGGCGAAGGTTCCGCTCAGGTAGCGACGCTCGAGCTCGCCGGCTCGAGATGCGACCTGGCCTGCGCTCACGACAGGCGGGCGCGCTCGCCGGCGCCCTGCCCGCGTTCGCCGGCGCCGGACGCCAGCTCGCCCCGCTCGCGCCCGGCGGAGCGCTCGAGCGCGGCGGCGATGAAGCCGCGGAACAGCGGCGCGGGACGCTCGGGGCGCGACTTGAACTCGGGATGGAACTGGGAGGCGACGAAGAACGGATGGTCCTCGAGCTCGATCGCCTCCACGAGGCGCTCGTCGGGCGAGGTGCCGCAGACGCGCAGGCCAGCGCTCTGCAGGCGCTTGCGCAGCAGGTTGTTGACCTCGTAGCGGTGACGGTGGCGCTCGTAGACGACGGCCTCTCCGTAGATCTCGCGCACGAGCGTGCCGGCGTGGAGCTTGATCGGGTCGGCGCCGAGGCGCATCGTGCCCCCGAGGTTCGCGACTTCCTTCTGCTCGGGCAGGAGGTCGATGACGGGATACGGCGTCTCGGGATCCATCTCGGTCGAGTTGGCGCCCTCCATGCCGGCGACGTTGCGCGCGAACTCGCTGACCGCCACATGCATGCCCAGGCAGATCCCGAGGTAGGGGATCTGGCGCTCCCGGGCGACGCGCGCGGCGCAGATCTTGCCCTCCCAGCCGCGCCCGCCGAAGCCGCCGGGGATCAGGATCCCGTCGAGGTCGGCGAGCCGCTCGAGCGCCTCCGAGGGATCCTCGAGCTGCTCGGAGTCCAGGTACTCGATCTGGACCCTGCTGTCCTGCAGCGCCGAGGCGTGCCGCAGCGCCTCGGAGACCGACAGGTACGCGTCCTCGAGCTGCACGTACTTGCCGACGAGGCCGATCCGCACGTTGCTGGTGGCGCGCTCGGAGCGTTCGATCGGCTCCTTCCAGGCGGTGAGCTCGGGCGCCGGCGCCTCTGCGCCGAAGTGCTCGAGGATGAAGGCGTCGACGCCCTGCTCGTGAAACGTGAGCGGGACCTTGTGGATGTCGTCCACGTCGCAGGCGGAGACGATCGCCTCGGTCGGCAGGCTCGCGAACAGGGCGATCTTCTTGCGGATCTCGCCCGACAGCTGGCTCTCGGAGCGGCACATGAGCATGTCGGGCGCGATCCCGATGCGGCGCAGCTCGTTCACGGAGTGCTGCGTCGGCTTCGTCTTCAGCTCGCCTGCGTGGCCGATGTAGGGGACGAGCGTGAGGTGGATGAACATGCAGCGCCGGCGGCCGACGTCGACGGGAAACTGGCGGATCGCCTCCAGGAAGGGCAGCGACTCGATGTCGCCGACCGTGCCGCCGATCTCGGTGATCACGAAGTCGACGTCGCTGGACTCGGCGATCAGGGCGATGCGCTGCTTGATCTCGTCGGTGATGTGCGGCACGACCTGCACCGTGCCGCCGAGGTAGTCGCCGCGGCGCTCGCGGCGGATCACCGTGTCGTAGATCCCGCCGGCGGTCACGTTCGACGCCCGGCTGGTGTTGGCGTCGGTGAAGCGCTCGTAGTGGCCGAGGTCGAGGTCGGTCTCGGCTCCGTCCTCGGTCACGAACACCTCGCCGTGCTGGTAGGGCGACATCGTGCCAGGGTCGACGTTGATGTAGGGGTCGAACTTCTGCAGCCCCACGGTGAGGCCCCGCGAGACGAGCAGGCGCCCGATCGAGGAGGCCGCGATGCCCTTGCCGAGCGAGGAGACGACGCCTCCGGTGACGAAGATGAACCGGGTCTTGCTCGGGGGCTGAGCGTGGCGGTCGGAGTAGTTCATCATCGTCCCCGCCAGGGTAGCTGACGGCCTGGATGCCCCACCGCGACCGCCGGGGGCGCGGGCCCGTGGACCGCCGCCGAAGCCGCGCCCGTCACCCGCACGGCCGGGGAGACAGGCCGTGGGCCGCCGCCGGCCCCGCGACCGCCGGGGGCGCAGGCGCGTAGGCCGCGGCCGGCGCCGCGACCGTCCCCGCCACGGCCGCTACGGCCTGCCCCATGAGTCCAGCGCGCGCAGCCAGCGAGTCCGCTCGATCAGCTCGGAGATCGAGCGCATCTCGCCGACGAGGGTGATCGCGGCGAGCACGGCGAGGGCGACGAGCTGGCCGGTGCTCGAGAGGGTGAGGACGAGCCACAGGCCGGCGAGCGCGCCGAGCAGGTTCGCGCCGGTGTCGCCGAGCATGGCCCGTTCGCGCAGGTCGTAGGCGCCGGCGATCAGCGCCGGCGCGGCGAACAGGCCCACGGCCCACAGGGGCCGCGTGTCCATCGAGCCGATCGTCAGGCCGGCGGCGAGCAGCACGAAGGCCTTCGCCGAGCGGCCGGGCCGCAGGTCGAGCAGGTTGAAGACGTTGGTCGCGAGCACGAGCACCGCGGCCGCGAGCAGCCAGCGCCAGTTGGAGAGCGAGAGGTAGCTCATCGCGAACAGCGCGAGGCCGAGCGAGCCCGTGGCCTTCAGGGCCCCGGTCGAGAGCTCGCCGCGCAGCAGCGCCGAGCCGTGTCCGCGCCAGCCGCGGTGGGCCGGCGAGCTTCGCCCGTCTGAGCCGTGTGCGGCGAGGGTGTCGTCGATCAGGCCGAGGGCGAGCACGCCGAGCGCGTAGACGGCGATCGCCAGGACGGGGCCCCAGAAGACGCGCGTGTGGCCGAGCCGGTGGATCAGCGTGAGGGGGATCAGCGCGAGGGTCGCGGCGGCGAGGACGAGGACGCCGGCGGGGCATGGGAGCGCAACCCCGCGATAATTAAGCTTCGTCGCGCCGGCCGCCTCGAGCGCGCGCAGGACGGCGGGCGCCAGCAGCACTGCGCAGGCGAGGGAGACCACGAACGGGAGCGCGCGCACGGCCGAACGCTACCTGCGCCGAGGGATCGCCGCTCGGGGGGCGCTCAGGGGTGGGCCGCGGGCGGCGCGGGGCCAGGCAGCAGCGAGTCGGCCGTCGGCTTCGCGCCGAAGCTGCCGTGGCGGCCCGCGAGGGCGTAGACCAGCGCGGTCTGTCCGGCGACCGTGTCGAGGTCGTCGACGCTCGAGATGTTGCGTCCCTTGTACCAGGGGATCTGTGAGGGTTCGGTGTCTTTGAGCTCGACGCCGACGGCGGTCGCGCCGGCGGCGGCGATGCCGTTGAGCAGGGCGGACTCGAAGGCGGAGCTCGCTTCGGTCTGGGCGGGAGTCATGGCGCTCGGGTCGGCGCGCATGACGACGATCCCGTCGAGCTTGCGAAGCTGTCCGTCGAATGCGCTGAGCAGGCTTCCGCGAACCCGGCTGATGAGCTCGCGGCTCGCGAGCCGTCCGCCGCTGACGAGCTGACGTCCGGCGATTTCGCCGAACGAGGCGACGAGTTCGGGGGATTCCGAGAGCGATGCGAAGCGGGTTCCCACGGCGTCGCGGCCGATCGCGGTGAGGTCGAGGGGCTCGCGCACTGCTACGACCGTCGCGAGATCGCCTCCCGCCTGGGTGACGGCGGCGCGGACGAAGGAGTTGGCGGTGTCCGAGGACCCGCCGAGGAAGACGAGGCCGATGCTGCGGGAGCCGAGCAGTTCGTGGACCGCGAGCGGGTAGAGGGCACCGGCGAAGGATTCCTCCTGGGAGAGCTGGCCGCGGAGCTGGTTGGCCTGCCTCCGGGCCCCGCTGACTTCGTTGTTGAGTTCGTGGACGATGCCGCTCTTGGCGGAGGAGACGAGGTTGGTGTCGCCGATCGCCACGCCGATCAGCACGCCGAGCGCGAGCGCGAAGAGGACGGCGGCCAGAGACAGGGCGTGATAGCGATAGTCGATCATCGGGGACGTCGGGAGGGCGTCAGCCGCCCAGGCCGAACAGCAACTGCAGCTTCAGCCAGATCAGTTCCACGACGTCTCGCAGGGCGGGCGTCATCCAGACGACCGCGAGCAGGGCTATCAACCCGGCGACGATCACGAACAGCAGCGGCCGCGGGCCCGGACGTGGCCTGTAGAGGCGGTTCACGCCCTTGGCGTCTACGAGGATCTCGCCGATGCGAAGGCGGGTGAGGAAGGTCGAGGACATGCCCCTGCGGTTGCGGTCGAGGAACTCGACGAGGTTGAACTGGGATCCGACGGAGACGATCAGCCGCGCGCCCTTCTCGGCCGCGATCAGCAGTGCGACGTCCTGGCTCGTGCCGGGGGCGGGTACGAGCTTGAAGTCGAGCCCGAGCTCTTCGACGCGGTGGCGTCCGGGGGCGCGGCCGTCGGGGTAGGAGTGCACGACTAGCTCGGCTCCGCAGCGCAGCGCCTCCTCGCTGGCGGAGTCCATGTCGCCGACGACCATGTGTGGTCGCAGGCCCTCCTCCAGCAGCGCGTCGGCGGCGCCGTCGACCGCGATCAGCAGCGGGCGCATGTCGCGGATGAAGGGCTTCAGCACGCGGAGGTCGTGCTGGTGGCCGACGCCGCGGACGACCACGAGCGTCGAGCGGTCGCGGAACTCGGTCTTGAAGCGCGGCAGCTCGATCCGACCGGCGAGCAGCTCGCGCTCCTCGCGCATGTGCTCGATCGTGTTGTGCGCGAAGCGCTCGAGGGCCTCGCCGATCTCGCGGCGTCGTGCCTCGGTCTCGGCGCACACCCGGTCGAGGTCGAGCACCTCGCCCCGCGCGAGCGGCTTGCCGTCGCGGAGGATCTCGCCGCTCGCGGAGCCGCCGTCGACGACGACGATCGGCTCGCCCTCGGAGATCATCTCGAAGAGCGAGTCGTCCGGCAGGTCGACGAGCAGGACGCCCGCTTCGACGAGCAGCTGCGGCCCGAGGTTCGGGTATGTGCCGCTCGAGGAGGGGCTGCAGTTGAGCACCGCGGCGGCGCCGGCCGCGATCAGCTCCTCGGCCGAGACGCGGTCGATGTCGAGGTGGTCGACGAGCGCGACGTCACCGCGGCGGAGGTGCCTGACGAGCAGCTTCGTCTTGCGCCCCGGGCGCACGGGTCCGCCGACGGTTCTGGCGGGGGCGGCTCCCGGGAGGGCGACGAGCTCGCCTTGCGGTGGCGCATCGCCCCGAGGGCTCGGACGTGTCGCGGCCATCTGCACGCGAGATTAACGCCCGCAGCGGCAAGACGCACCCTGTTGTGGGCTCAGGCGGCGCGGCGGAGCTCGCTCGCGTGCCTGCGGGCGACGTCGTCGTCCGCGTCGGCGCCGAGCATTCGCACGAGCTCGGAGACGACCTCCCCCTCGCCGAGCTCGAGCACGCTGGCGAGAGTCGGGTCCGCGGAGGTGTCCTTGGCGATCGTGAAGTGGCGGTCGGCGAGCGAGGCGATCTGCGGCAGGTGGGTGATGCACAGCACCTGGCGGCTGGAGGCGATCTCGCGCAGGCGTGCTCCGACGGCGCGCGCCGTGTGCCCACCGATGCCGGCATCGACCTCGTCGAAGACCAGGGTCGCGGTCCCAGGACGCCCCCGCGACGCGGCCGAGCCCCGCCGCGGCCGTTTCGCCGAGGCGCGCTCGGAGGCGCTCACGAGCCCGAGCATCACCCGCGAGAGCTCGCCGCCGGAGGCGATCTCGCGCAGCGGAGCTGCCGGCACGCCGGGGTTGGGGGCGATCATGAACTCGACGGCGTCGGCGCCCGAGGGCCCCGGCTCGCGCTCGTGCAGGAGGACCTCGAAGGTCGCGTCGCCCATCGCGAGCGAGGCGAGCTGCTCGCGCACGGCGCGAGCCAGGCGCGTCGCGGCGGAGCGGCGGGCCTCGCGGAGGAGCTCGACCTGCTCGGCCAGCGCCGCGCGCGCCTCGCGCAGCCGCTCCTCGGTGACCTCAAGCGCGACCCCGGCGCCGGCCAGCTCGTCGCGGCGCCGGCGCGCCTGCTCGGCGTACTCGAGCACCGTCTCGACGCTGCCGCCGTGCCTGCGCTTGAGTCGCTCGACCGCCGCGACGCGCTCTTCGAGCGTGTCGAGTGAGGTGATCTGCGCGCCGGGAGCGCCGGCCTCGTCCTCTCCGACGTCCCACCCGTCGAGGTACTCCGCCTCCGAGCGGGCGCTGTAGTCGCGGAGCTCCACGGCAAGTTCCTGTGACTCGATCGCAAGCGCCTGCAGTCGCTCGGCCAGCCCATCGAGGCGCGGGTCGAGCCCCTCCAGGGCCTGCAGGCGCGAGACGGCGTCCGCCGCGAGCTGCGCCGTGCCCGCCCGCGCGTCGGAGTCGGGGGCGAGAGCGTCGGCTCCCGCGCGGGCGGCCGAGCAGAGGGCGTCGAGGCGGCGCAGGCGCTCGCGCATCGCGAGCAGCCGCTCGTGCTCGTCCTCTCGCGGGCCCACGGCCTCGATCTCCGCGAGCTCGTGCTCGAGCAGCTCGAGCTCGGCGTCGCGGGCGCGAGCGAGCTCGCCGAGGCGCTCCCGCTCGGCCTGCAGGCGTGTGGTCTCGGCGAAGGCGGCGGCGCACGCTCTCAGGCGGGCGGGCTGCTCGGGGCCGCAGACGCCGTCGAGGATCTCGAGCTGAGCGGCCGAGAGCGTGAGCTTGCGGTGCTCGTGCTGACCGTAGAAGGCCAGGAGCGTCGCGCCGAGGTCGCGAAGCTCCCCGACGGTCGCGGAGCGGCCGTTCAGATACGCGCGGGTGCGACCGTCGGCGCCGACCCGGCGGGCGAGGACGAGCTCCCCCGCGCCGGCGGGCAGTCGCTCGCCGAGCGTCTCGGCGAGCTCCGCGCCGAGCTCGAAGACCCCCTCGACGTAGGCCTCCCCCGCCCCGGGCCGCACGATTCCCGGCCGCGCGCGG
>DASZIU010000081.1:0-14172 GCA_035948815.1 Solirubrobacteraceae bacterium
CCCGGGCTCGGACGCGCCGGGCTCGAGCCGTCTGCGCACGTCGGTTCGCTGCCATCGGCGCACGAGAGCGAGCCCTGCCGCGTCTGGGTGGCCTGGGAGCCGTCTTCACAGCCCGCCGCGACCCGTGCCCGGCCGCTCGCGCCGGAGCTCCCCGTGACCGCGTGTGTGTGGGCAGGGGTCGTGGGAGGGAGCGTGCTGCCATGTTGCCCGGCTGCGGGCGCGCCGTGCGCTGTGCGGCTACGCCCGCGCGGGCGGGCGCCACACGCGTGCCTGCTCCGCTTCAGGTGGGTTGCCCTGTGGCAGCTCGCCGCGCGGGCGTGCCCGAGCGCCGGCGGCGCCAGCAGCATGGCCTGGAGCGCGAGCGCGAGCGCCAGCACTACGGGCAGTCGCGCGACGCGTCGGTGGGGGAGGCCGGTGGACAGGGTGATCTCCACGGGTGGAGCGGCGAGAGGCAAGATAGGAAGCCGGGCGGCGGATTCGCTGCACGCAGGGCATCGTCGCCGCCTGCGCAGGGCGCGAGCCGGCGAGGGTGCGCTGGACGAAGATGCGACGTGTCAGGCCGGGCCCGGACGCGTTTCGGAGCCCCGCGCCGCGGAGCGGGCGGGGACGCAATACGAACAGCTGTTCCGTCCGCACGGGCCTCTACGTTCTCTGCTCCATCTAGAAACGGAGGAGCCAGACCATGTCCGTGACCGACCAGGAGAAGGCCGCGAAGGCGCGCGACGCCGCGCTTCAGGGTGCGCTCACGCAGATCGAGCGCGAGTTCGGCAAGGGCACGGTCATGCGCATGGGAGACGAGGGCGCTCAGGTGCGCTGCGATGCGATCCCCACCGGCGCGCTGTCACTGGACCTGGCGCTCGGGATCGGCGGCGTGCCCCGCGGGCGCATCGTGGAGATCTACGGTCCGGAGTCCTCCGGGAAGACGACCTTGATCTACCACCTGCTCGCCGAGGCCCAGAAGCTGGGCGGCGTGTGCGCGTTCATCGACGCCGAGCACGCCATGGATCCCCTGTACGCGAAAGAGATCGGGGTCGACATCGACGAGCTGCTCGTCTCCCAGCCCGACTACGGCGAGCAGGCGCTCGAGATCGCCGACATGCTCGTCCGCTCCGGCGCCGTGGACGTCGTCGCGATCGACTCGGTCGCCGCGCTCACGCCCCGCGTGGAGCTCGAAGGGCAGATGGGCGACCAGACGGTCGGCGCGCAGGCGCGGATGATGTCCCAGGCGATGCGCAAGCTGGCGGGCAACCTGAACCGCACCCAGACGCTGTGCGTGCTGACGAACCAGATCCGGGAAAAGGTCGGGGTCATGTTCGGATCTCCGGAGACCCAGCCGGGCGGCCGGGCATTGAAGTTCTACGCCTCGCAGCGGCTGGACATCCGGCGCATCGAGACGCTCAAGGACGGCACCGAGGCGGTCGGCAACCGCGTGCGCGTGAAGGTCGTCAAGAACAAGGTCGCGGCCCCCTTCCGCCAGGCCGAGTTCGACATCGAGTTCGGCAAGGGCATCTCGACGTCGGGCTGCCTGATCGACCTGGGCCTCGAGCACAACATCGTGTCGAAGTCGGGCTCGTTCTTCTCCTACGGCAACGACCGACTCGGCCAGGGGCGCGCCGCCGCCAAGGCGCACCTCGACGAGAACCCAGAGGTCGCGAAGGAGATCGAAACGAAGATCTACGAGGCGCTCGGAATCGGTCAGGACCTGGTGACGCCGATCACCCATCCAGGCACAGCCGACGGGGACACGACCGGGTCGTCGCCGACGACCGGGCCGTCGCCGAAGGAGGCAGTCCCGCCGATCAAGCGCGAACCAGCCGCCGCCGCCGCCTAGCGGCACGTAGACACTGCGCGGAGCGTTGTCCTCGGTCGCTGGTGTGCGGCCTGCCAGAGGCGCGATACTCAGCGGGCGATGTCCGAGGAGTCCATGACGCCAGACCTGGTCGGGCTTCTCCGAGGCAACATCGAGGCTGCGAACGAACGTGACTTTGACTCGACGCTGAGCTACTTGGCGCCCAATGCGGTTTGGGACATGTCGGCGGTGGGGCTCGGCAGCTACCACGGTCTGGAGGCGATTCGCCGATTCTTTGCCGATTGGCTCATCTCATACGATGAGTTTGAGTTCGAGCCCGAGGAGATTCTCGACTTCGGCAAAGGAGTCGTCTTGGCCGTGATCCGCCAGAGCGCGAGGCCGGCCGGCAGCACCGGTCAGGTTCACATCCGGTATGCGCAGCTCGTCGTATGGACCGACGGCCTGATCGTCCGGACCGCGTACTACACCGAAATCGACGAGGCCCGTGCTGCCGCCGAGCGCCTCGCCGAAGAGCGGGGGTAGGCGCGTGTCATGCTTTCTCCGTCGATGGCGACCGCAGATACGGAAAAGCGCTACCACCTGACCACCTTCGGGTGCCAGATGAACGAGCACGACTCCGAGCGGATGAAGGGGATGCTCGAGTCGCTCGGCTACAGCGAGGCTCAAGAGCGCGGCGAGGCCGACCTGATCCTGTTCAACACGTGCTCGATTCGCGAGACGGCCGACAGCCGGTTCATCGCGCATCTCGGGGAGGCCAAGCGGCTCAAGCGCGAAGCGCCCGAGCGCGTGGTCGGAGTCGGGGGCTGCTGGGCACAGTCGGTCAAGGAGGAGGTCTTCGAGCGCTTTCCCTTCGTGGACGTGGCGTTCGGCCCCGGTCAGGTCCACAAGCTGGCCGAGTTCCTGACGAGCGACTCGATCACCGCGCAGGGGTACTTCGAGTTCGAGGGATTCACCGGCCACCTGCCGGCGCGCCGCGAGCGCCCCTTCCAGGGATGGCTGCAGATCAGCGTCGGATGCAACTGCGCGTGCTCGTACTGCATCGTGCCCTCGACGCGCGGGCGCGAGGTCAGTCGCCCACTCGACGAGCTGCTGGGCGAGGCGCAGGCGATGGCCGACGAGGGTGTGCGCGAGGTGACGTTGCTGGGTCAGAACGTCAACTCCTACGGCCGTGATCTACCCGCGCGGGGGCCGGCGCCCGGCGCGCCGTCGGGAAGGCCGTCCGACAAGCCGTCGTTCGCCGAGCTCCTGAGGCTGCTCGACGGGATCGAGGGCATCGACAGGATCCGCTACACGAGCCCCCACCCGAAGGACATGCGCGAAGACGTGATCCGCGCCCACGCGGAGCTTCCGAGCGTGTGCGAGCACATCCACCTGCCGCTGCAGTCGGGCTCGAGCCGCATCCTCAAGGCGATGCGCCGCACCTACGATCGCCGGCGCTACCTGGACCGCGTGGCGCTGATCCGCGAGCACGTTCCCGACGCGGCGCTGAGCACCGACATCATCGTCGGTTTCCCGGGCGAGACCGAGGAGGACTTCCGCGAGACGCTGGAGGTCGTCGAGGAGGTCGGCTACGACAGCGCCTTCACCTTCATCTTCTCGCCGCGCCGGGGAACGGAGGCGTCGCTGATCGGCGACGGCGTCGTGGCGCACCCCGTGAAGGTGCAGCGGATGGAGAGGCTCGTCGAGGTCGTCCAGCGTCGGGCGCGCGAGCGCGCGCAGCGCTTCGTCGGCCGCGCGCTCGAGGTTCTCGTCGAAGGTCCCTCGCGCACCGATCCGGACCGTCTGCGCGGCCGCACGCGCCACAACAAGGTCGTCAACTTCACCGGCCTCGCCTCCCCGGGCGAGCTTGCCGAAGTGGAGATCCTCACGGCGACCAGCCAGACGCTCACCGGCGAGGAGCGCCTGCTGGCTCGACTCGCCGGGCGATGAAGATCCGGGCCGCCGTGCTCGAGGACTTCGGGCAGCCGCTTGCCGTGCAGGAGGTCGACCTGGAGGAGCCGCGGAGGGGGGAGGTGCTCGTGCGGCTGCATGCCTGCGGGGTTTGCCACACGGACCTCTACACCGCCTCCGGCGTCGATCCCTCCGGCTACGCCCCAACCGTGCTGGGGCACGAGGGCGCCGGCGTCGTGGAGCGTTGCGGCGAGGACGTATCGCTCGTGCGCGAGGGCGATCACGTCGTGACGCTGTTCTCGCCGCAGTGCGGCCAGTGCGTTCACTGCCTGAGCCCGCTCACCAACCTCTGCCTGGCGATCCGCGAGCAGCAGAACCACGGCTACCTCCCCGACGGCACCACCCGGCTGGCGCGCGGTGGAGAGCCGCTGCGGCATTTCATGGGCACCTCCACGTTCGCGGAGTGCACCGTGATGCCCGAGATCGCGCTCGCCCGCGTGGACCCGGAGGCGCCGCTCGATAGAGCCTGCCTGTTCGCATGCGGGCTGGCCACCGGGCTCGGCGCGGCGATCAAGACCGCAGCCGTCAGGGAGGGTTCGACGTGCGTCGTGTTCGGCGCCGGCATGGTCGGCCTCGGCGCCGTCGCCGGCGCCCGCCTGCGGGGAGCCGAGCGGATCGTGTGCGTCGACATGTCGCTCGCTCGGCTCGAGCTCGCCGTCGGCCAGGGCGCGACCGACGTGCTCGGCGGCGGACCGGATGCCGTCGAGCGGATCCTCGAGATGACGGGCGGCTTCGGAGCCGACTACACCTTCGAGGCGACCGGCGACGTCGCCGTGATGCGACAGGCCGTCGAAGCGGCGCGCATGGGGTGGGGGCTGTGCACCGTCTGCGGCGTCGCGGGCCGCGGCGAGACCCTCGACATCGTTCCCCGGCTGCTGATCACGGGCCGGCGCATCTGCGGCTCCTCCTTCGGCGATCTCAAGGGCCGCGAGGACGTGCCCGCGCTGGTGTCCCGCTATCTGGCCGGCGAGATCGACGTCGACCCGTTCATCTCGCACCGGATCTCGCTCGAGGAAGTCAACCGCGGCTTCGAGCTGATGCAGGCCCAGAACGGGATCCGCAGCGTGATCGAGCTCTGAGAGCCGCTCACGCGAGCGCCGGGGCGCGGATCACTGCCTGAGCCGGCGCGAGGCACACTCGGTCGCGTCCCCGGCGCTTTGCCTCATACAGGGCTGCATCGGCCTTCGCGAAGACCGCCTCATAGTCGAAGGCCTCCTCCGCCGCGGAGGCGCCGACCCCGAAGCTCATCGTCACGGGTATCCCGCCCGCGACCTGCTCGGAGCCGACCCGGGCGCGCAGGCGCTCGGCCACGTTCTCGGCGTGGGCGATGTCCGAGCCGGGAAGCAGGATCAGGAACTCCCCGCCCCCGAGCCGGTATGCGAGGTCGAACGCGCGCAGCTGCTTGCGGAGCATGTGGGCGACCCCGGCGAGCACGGCGTCGCCGACGGTGTGTCCGTGCGTGTCGTTGATCTCCTTGAAGTGGTCGATGTCGCCGACGACCATGCCGACCGGCTCACGGGTCACCGCCGACTGCTGGGCGAGCTCCTGAGCCCGGACGCCGAGAGCGTTGCGGTTCAGCATGCCCGTCAGCTGGTCGACGACGGCGTCGCTGCGGTGCTGGATGTCCGAGCGCATCAGCGGCACGGACAGGACGGCGACGCAGATGATCAACGCGAGCGGCGCGATCACGAGCGGTGGGTTGTCGACCGCGGCTGTCCCATCGACGCCGAAGCCGACGGCGAGAGTCAACGCGAGCGCGATCACGACGCCGGCAACCACTCCGCGCATCGAGAAGCGGGAGCTGAGCGTGATCACCGGGATGGCGAGCCAGCAGAGAGCCGCCACCCCGGCCTTGCCCGCGAGCGCAACGGCTCCCGCGATCGTCAGCTCAATACCGATCCAGGCCGCGAACATCAGCGGCTCCGGGCGGGCCATCCGCGGTATGAGCGCGTCCGCCGAGGCGAAGAACGCGACCGCGGGAAGGATGAACAGCAACGGCCACCATCCGAGCCACGGCGCCGTGCCTGCGATCGCGACCGCGAGAATCGCGAACGTCCGGCGACGGACAGGTTGCACGCGCTCCTCCATGTCGAGCATGCGGTCGCGGTCGAAGTCGTCGCGGCAGAGCCACGACGCGACGCTCGGTCTGGGCTCGGCACCTGTGGCAACGTCACCCATGCTTAGGGGCTCGGCGCGCCGCGGCCCGGTGATAAACCGCTCGACGGGTCCTGGACGCACGTCCATCCTGGACCTATGCGAACATACGTTCGTGCGCTGGAGCAACCTGACACTGACCGGGGAGGAGCAGCGGACGCTGCCGGGCTACCGGGACCCGGCCGCCGTGCGTCGCTTCGAGGCTCCGGAGGCGCTCGACACGCGTTTTTACGAGGTCCACGCGAAGTCGGTGCTGAACCGCGTGCCCGAGAAGTCGCGCATGCCGTTCCGGTGGACGATCAACCCGTATCGGGGATGTGCGCATGCCTGCACCTACTGCCTCGGAGGCGAGACGCGGGTGCTGATGGCGAACGGTGACATGGCTCAGATTGCCGATCTGAACGTCGGGGACGGGATCTTCGGGACGGTGGGCGAGGGAGCGGAGCGGAGATTTGTGGTCACTGAGGTGCTCGACAAGTGGGCCGAGGACAAGCCCGCATACGCCGTCTCGCTGGAAAACGGGACCGAGTTGGTAGCGAGCGCGGAGCACCGCTTCCTGACGGATGGCGGCTGGGGGCATGTGAGTGCACTTCAGCCCGGGCCGCCGTCACGGACGCCATCAAGCGCGCTCGTCGGCCCCGGGGTCGTCAACGGGGCAGCGGTGAGGGTCGGTGACGTCGTGACGCCAGCCGGCGGGCTGCGCGTGACGTCGGTCCGGTCCCTCGGCACGACCACGCGCATGTTCGACATCACCACCGGCACGGGGGACTTCATCGCCGAGGGCGTCGTCAGCCACAACTGCTTCGCCCGCCCCACCCACAAGTACCTCGACTTCGACGCCGGCCGCGACTTCGAGCGGGAGATCGTCGTGAAGGTCAACGCGCCCGAGGTGCTGCGAGCCGAGCTCGCGCGGCCGTCGTGGAAGCGGGAGCACGTCGCGATGGGCACCAACACCGATCCCTACCAGTGGGTCGAGGGCCGCTACCGGCTGATGGTCGGCATCTGGGAGGCGCTGCGCGACGCCTGCAACCCGTGCTCGATCCTCACGAAGTCGCCGCTGCTGCTGCGCGACCTGGAGCTGATGCGCGAAATCGCAGAGCGCACGAGCATCAGCGCCTGCCTGTCGATCCCCACGCTCGACGAGAAGGCGTGGCGGGCGACCGAGCCGCACACGCCCAACCCCCGCGCACGGCTCGAGGCGGTCGCCGAGCTCAACCGGGCCGGGATCCCGACTGGGGTGCTCATCGCTCCGCTTATGCCGGGGATCAACGACGCCCCACATCAGGTGGAGCCGCTGCTCGAGCTCGCGACCGAGGCGGGGGCGACGAGCGTCGGCGGGATCGCCCTCCATCTGCGCGGCGAGGTCAAGGACGTCTTCATGGAGTGGCTCCGCGCCCAGCGACCCGATCTCGTGCCGCGTTATCAGGAGCTCTACCGGCGAGGCGCCTACGCGCCGCGTGAGGAACGCGAGCGGCTCTCGCGAATGGTGCGCCGGCGCGGCGCAAATCCAGGGTTCAGGCTTGCAGGCCATCCCTCCGAGGAGCCCGAGGCCCCCGACCTGCCCTTCGGGGCGACTGGCCGCCAGGAGGCCCTCTTCTAGGGCCTCAGCGCTTGTCGCTCTGCGCGTCGTGCATCTGCCGGGAGACGTCGTCGGAGCCGAGCCGGCGCGCGACGGCCCCGGCGATCTCCGGCGCCACGCTCGCGAACAGCGCGCCCGCGCGTAGCTGCAGCGGTGCGACGTCTACCTCGCCGCGGTTTCGCTCGATCGCCTCGAGCACCGCTCGGGCAACGGCCTCGGGCGGGCGCGTGCCGACACCGAGCGGAAGCTTGACCTCAGCGTCGGCGAACATGCCGGCCTCGCTGATGAAGCCCGGGAATACGCAGGACACGCCGACGCCCGAGCCGCGCAGGTCGGCGCGGAGCGCACCGGCGAAGCCGCGCAGGCCGAACTTGGTCGCGTTGTAGACCGCGGTGCGGGGGGTCGAGGCCTTGCCGGCCAGCGAGGAGATGAACAGCAGATGGCCGCGTCCCTGCGAGACCATCGCGGGGGCCAGCCCCTTCGCGAGGACGATCGGCGCGCGCAGGTTGACATCGAGCGCGCGGTCGATCTCATCGACGGAGAAGGAGTCGAGCGTTCCGGACCCGGGCAGGCCCGCATTCGCGACCAGGATGTCGACATCGCCCGCGTCCGCCAGCAGGCGGTCGACCTCGGCGGGCACGCTGAGATCCACCGCGAGCGTGCGCGCACCGAGCTCGTCGCCCAGCTGCTCGAGCACCTCGATGCGACGACCGGTGAGGATCAGCTCCGCGCCGCCGGCGCGCAGAGCGCGCGCGATCGCCTGCCCGATCCCGCCAGTGGCGCCTGTGAGGAGTGCTGTCGAGCCCGAGATCCGCAGAAGCTGTGAGCCTATCCCCATGCGGATCATCGCGCTGTTCGGACCGACGGGCGTCGGCAAGACCGCGATCGCGGTCGCCCTCGCCGGGCTGCTTCGTGAGCGTGGCGAGGACCCCGTGGCCGTCTCCGCTGACGCGCTCCAGGTCTATGCCGGCCTCGAGATCCTCACAGGCGTCGCCTCCGCGGCCGAGCGCGCGGCCCTGGAGCACCGCTTCACGTCCTTCCTGCCCGCCGACGCGACGTTCAGCGTCGGCCAGTATTCAGAGCTCGCTCACGCCGAGATCGACGCGCTGCTGGCGCAGGGCCGGCGGCCGATCGTCGTCGGCGGCACCGGCCTCTACCTTCGGGCGGCGCTCACCGACCTCGACCTGCCCCCGCCACCGGCGGAGGGGCTGCGCGAGCGCTGGAGCGCGGAGCTCGAGAGCCGCGGCCCAGCTGCGCTGCACGCGACGCTCGCCGAGCGCGCGCCGTGGGCGGCCGCGGAGATCGACCCGAATGACCGTCAGCGCCTCGTTCGCGCGCTCGAGCTCCTTGACCAGGGTGAGCTCGAGCCCCCCGAGGGTCCCTCCCAGCTGTGGAGCGAGGAGCTCCGCCACCCGACCCTGCTGGTCGGCCTGACGATGGAGCGCGAGGCGCTCTACGAGGCGATCGACGCGAGGGTCGACGCGATGCTCGCTGCCGGTGTCGCCGAGGAGGTGCGTCGCGTGCACGCAGCCGGAGCCTCCGAGACGGCCCGCAAGGCGCTCGGCTTCGAGGAGCTGCTCGCCGGCGACGTGGAACGGATGAAGCGGCGCACGCGAAACTACGCCAAGCGCCAGCTCACCTGGATGCGCCGCCTCGCCGGCGTGATGGTGATCGACGTCAGCGGCCGCGACCCGGCCGTCGTGGCCCGCGAGATCCTAGACTGCGGCGCCTTGTGAGATTCGAGAAGTGGCAGGCCCTCGGCAACGACTATCTGATCATCGAACAGCGGGAGCTCCCGTTCGAGCTCACGCCCGCGCGCGTGCGAAGGATCTGCGAGGGGCACTTCGGCGTGTTCGCCGACGGGGTCCTGCTGCTCTCGCCGCCCGCCGACGATGCGCACGTCGCAGACCTGCGCATCTTCAACCCCGACGGCTCCGAGGCCGAGCTGTCCGGCAACGGCGCGCGCGAGGCGGTCCTCTACCTGCGCCGGCGCGGCTGGACCGACCGCGACAGTTTCTCGATCCACACCGCGGCGGGGGAGATCCGCCCGACGATCACCGGTCCGGACACGTGCAGGGTCGACATGGGCAGCGCCAGCCTGCGCTCCGGAGACTTCCCCGACGGGCCCGAGGACGGGCGCGGGGTCGTGAGAGCCGGGGGACGCGACTGGCCCTTTCGCCACATCTCGATCGGCAACCCGCAGTGCGCGATCCACGTCGGGTCGCCCGCAGAGCTCGACGCGCTTCACCTCGCGACGATCGGCCCGCCGATCGAAGCCGACGCACGCTTCCCGAACCGAACCAACGTGTCCTGGTATACGAGCCTCGGCGGCGGCCGCGTTCGGGCCCGGATCTTCGAGCGCGGCGTGGGGGAGACGCTCTCCTCCGGGACGGGCGCGACGGGCGCAGCGGTGGCCCATGCCTTGGAACAGGACCGCCATCCTGGGCTCATGCACGTGACCGTCGTGCTCGACGGCGGCGAGCTCGAGGTGGAGGTCGGTGAGGATCTTCAGATCAACCTGACGGGCTGGGCACGGCCGGTGTTCGTGGGACGGCTCAGCGAGGCATTCGAGAAGGAGCTGCATGAAACCGAGTAAGCGTCTGGAGCGAATCCCCCCGTATGCGTTCGCGCAGTTGGAGCGCAAGATCGGCGAGAAGCGAGCTGCCGGAGTGGACGTCATCAGCCTCGGCATCGGCGATCCCGACCGGCCCACGCCGCCGCTGATCGTCGAGGCGATGCAGGAGGCGGTCACCGAGCCCGAGACCCACCGCTACCCCTCCAACCGCGGCCGCGAGGACTTTCGCGGCGCCGTGCGCGACTTCTACGAGCGGCGCTTCGACGTGAGGCTCGACCCGGCGAACGAGATCATCCCCGCGATCGGTGCCAAGGAGGCGATCTTCAACCTGAACCTCGCCTTCCTCGATCCCGGCGATTACGCGCTCGCGGCCGACCCCGGATACCCCGTCTACACCGGAGGCCCGTGGCTCGCCGGCGCCGAGCCCGTGCTGATGGCGCTGCAGCCCGATCTCGGCTTCGTTCCTGACCTCGGCGCGATCGACGAGCAGGTCGCCGCCGCGTCGAAGCTGATGTACCTGAACTACCCGAACAACCCCACTGGCGCCATCGTGCCCGAGGGGTTCTTCGATCGCGTGGTCGAGTTCGCGCGCACGAACGACATCCTCGTCGTCCACGACAACGCCTATTCGGAGATCGTCTACGACGGCTACCGCGCGCCCTCGTTCCTGGCCACCCCGGGTGCCAAGGACGTCGGCATCGAGGTCTTCTCGCTGTCCAAGGGCTACAACATGACCGGCTGGCGCTGCGCCGTCGTGGTCGGCAACGCCGAGGCGATCGAGACCTACTGGCGGCTGAAGACCAACGTCGACTCGGGCATGTTCGAGGCCGTCCAGCTCGCCGGCGTCGCCGCGCTCTCACCCGACGTCGACGCCGAGGTGGCCTCGATGAACGAGCTCTACCGACGACGCCGAGATCTCGTCTGCGACGCACTTCGCGCGATCGGCGTCGACGTCACCCCGCCACGCGGGACCATCTACGTGTGGGCGCCGGTTCCCGAAGGCTTCGCAAGCTCCGCCGAGTACTGCGAGCACGTGCTCGAGGAGGCCGGCGTCGTGCTCTCGCCGGGCGCCATCTACGGCCCGTCCGGCGAGGGCTGGTTCCGGATCTCGCTCACGACCCCCGACGAGCGCCTCGTCGAGGCCGTCGAGCGTCTCGGCGCGCTCGTGCGCTGAGCGGCCGGCGCTGCCAGTTTGACGCCGTCGAGGTCCTAAACTGATAGGTGAATGCAGAGAAGCCGCAACGGCAGCAACGCCGTACGCAGAGCAGCCGCCGGTCAACCCGACGGCGACGGGGTAGGACAGCGCGCACGCCAGCGGGCGCTGTGCATAGGAACACCGTCCGGCGTCGATGATCTCGCGGAGCTTGCGGAGTTGCTGCGCACCGCGGGCGTCGCGGTCGTCGGCGAGCTCGTGCAGCGACGTGACGCGCCGCACCCGAACACGTATCTCGGCCCCGGCAAGGTCCAGGAGGCGAAGGCCGTCGCGAAGGCGTGCGACGCCAACCTGATCGCGTGCGACGACGAGCTCTCGCCGCGCCAGGAGCGCAACCTCGAGCAGGAGATCGGGCTCCCGGTCGTCGACCGCACGACCGTGATCCTCGACATCTTCGCGTCGCATGCCGGCAGCGCCGAGGGCAAGCTCCAGGTGGAGCTCGCACAGCTCGAATACAACCTCGCGCGGATGCGAGGCCTGTGGAGCCACCTCGAGCGGCTCGGTGGCGGGATCGGGACGAGGGGGCCGGGGGAGACCCAGATCGAGACCGACAGGCGGCTCGCACGCAGTCGCATCGCGACCCTGCGCCGGCGCCTCGAGCACGTCAAGGGAACGCGCGCGGTGCAGCGCGCCGAGCGCGAGCGAGCTGCGCTTCCGACGATCGCGCTCGTCGGATACACGAACGCGGGCAAGTCGACGCTCCTGAACGCCCTGACGGGGTCGGAGGTGGGCGTGCGCGACCGGCTCTTCCACACGCTGGACCCGACGACCCGGACGCTGCGGCTCGGCGGCAGGCCGTACCTGATGAGCGACACGGTGGGTTTCATCAGCAAGCTGCCCCACCAGCTCGTCGATGCGTTCGCCGCAACGCTCGAGGAGACGCGGCGCGCTGAGCTCCTCGTGCACGTCCTCGACGCCTCCGCGGCCGAGGAATACGCCGCGACCATGGCACGCTCCGTTGACCAGACGCTCGAGGAGATCGGCGCCGGCGATCGCCCCCGGGTGCTCGTCCTGAACAAGAGCGATCTGATCGACGAGCCCGCGCGCGACGAGCTCAGGCTGCGCCACCCAGAGGCCGTCCTCGTGAGCGCCGTGAGCGGCGAGGGGCTGGACGAGCTCGGCGAGCGGATCGAGCGCGAGCTCGCTCACACGCTCCGCCGCCTCGAGCTGCTCGTCCCCTACGACGAGGGCGGCAGCCTCGCCGAACTGCACGACATCGCCGGCGAGGTGAGCCGCGAGGACACGGCCGAGGGGGTTCGCGTGCGCGCGCTCGTGCCCGAGCGCCTCGCGCAGCGCTTCGCTCGCTTTCAGGCGCCGGCCGGCCTGCTGGCCGAGTAGCTCGGGCTCGCGTCGATCAGCGGTCGTCGCCGCTGCCCGAGAGCACCCCGCGGCGCTGGCGCGAGCCGAGCTTCTCGAGGTTGGCCCGCGCGACGTCCTCGAGCTCGAGCCCCAGCTCGCTCGTTAGCTGCGCGACATACCAGAGCACGTCGCCGAGCTCCTTGGCCATCGCGGCGCGGCGCTCCTCGCTGATCGAGCCGCCGTCGTCGCGGATGGCCTTCTTCGCGTGCTCGGCGACCTCGCCGGCCTCGCCGGCCAGTCCCAGCGCGGGGTAGGCGAGCCAGGCATCGCGCGGGTACTCAGCGGTGCGGCGGGAGAGGCGCTGGTACTCGTTGAGCTCCACGCCTCGATCCTACGCGGACCCTGGCCCGCTGCGGGGGTGACGCGCGAGTTTGCGAGGATTGCCGCCGGTTCTGGTCACAGGCCAGCCGCCCGCAGTGCGCCCGCGTGGGCCTCGCTCTCGAGCCGGTCGTCGAGCTCGGGCAGCTCGGCGCCGTCGATCCCGAGCGCCCGGCCGATCAGCCAGTCCGCGAACCAGACGTTCTTGGGCAGCAGCGGACCGTGCATGTAGGTTCCGAGCGTGTTGCCGCTGATCGCCCCCTCGGCGCCACTCCTACCGTCGTTGCCGTACCCGCTCAGCACGCGCCCGAGCGGCCGCTGGTCCTCGTCGAGACGCGTGCGCCCGCCATGGTTCTCGAAGCCGGCGAGGATCCGCGGAGTGGATTGGTCGCCATCGGCCTTCTCCTCGGCGAGCGTGACCTCGATCGCGATGTTGCCGATCAGGCGCGTTCCTTCGCGAACCGTCTCGACGCCGAGCAGGCCCACGCCGGGGATGCGCTCGTCGTCGAGCGTGTACGAGCGGCCGAGCAGCTGGTAGCCACCGCAGACCCCCAGCACGACGGCGTCGCGCCGCGCCGCCGCATGCAGCGCGTCGCACTTGGTCTCGATCAGATCCTCGGCGCACAGGCGCTGGTCGCGATCCTGGCCGCCGCCGATGTAGAACAGGTCGCCGGCGTCGGGATCGAGTGACTCGCCGAGCCCGCTCGAGAGGAGCTCGAAGCCGATTCCGCGCCAGGCGCAGCGGCGCTCGAGCATCAGCAGGTTGCCACGGTCGGCGTAGATGTTCATCAGATCCGGATAGAGGGCGCACACGCGCAACGTGCGCCCAGCGATCGAGCCGCCGCCGTTCTCAGGCATGCAGGATCACCACCTCGCTGGCCAGGTGCTCGTCGGTCGCGTCGACCCGTCGGGGCTCTCCCGGGCGAAATCCCGCCGACGCTCCCTCGCGCTGCAGCTGCTTGACGGTCACGACATCGAGCTCGATGACGTCGCGCTCACCGGCGATCCCGGTGGCCGGGGACGCTGCGCCCTTCGCGCGCGCCGGCGCCACACTGCGGACCCGTTCGATCACAAAGCTGTCCTCGCCGCCGGCGACGCGGATCGCGCGGCTGACGTAGTCGCTGTCGCCGACGCGCGCGACCTCGGGGGTCGGGCCGCCCTCGCCGTGCGTGCAGTCGAAGCACTCGAAGTCCGACACGATCGCGCACGCGAGC